>JALYYF010000101.1 GCA_030946725.1 Candidatus Dormiibacterota bacterium | reverse complement strand
CCCCCGCTCCGCGCCCGGTCCTCAACGAGACGACCGACACAGCGCTGGGCCCGATCCTGACCGACGCGCAGGGCCGCACGCTCTACCACTTCCTACCTGAGAAGGACGGCAAGGTGGAGTGCACCGGACAGTGCACGGGCATCTGGTTGCCTCTGCTGGTCAAGGGGACGACCGCGCCGACGCACGACCCAGCGCTGGGCGGCAGCATCGGCACCGTCGCCAGGCCGGACGGGTCCACGCAGGCGACTTACTACGAGTGGCCGCTCTACACCTTCAGCGGCGACAAGAAGGCAGGCCAGACTTCCGGGCAGGCCGTGGCCGGGATGTGGTTCGCACAGACCGCGACCGCGCCGCTCGACGGCAACGGCGACAACGACGGCACGCCGGCTCCGACGCCAGCCCCGACGCCGACGCCCGTCGCGGCACAGCCGGCGCCACAGCCGCAGGCGCAGCAGCCCGCCCCACAGCAGCGGCAGCCGACTCCTGTACCTGTCCCCGGCTTCAACGACGGCGACGCCGACAACAGGGGCGGCCCCAATGACGGCGACGGCAATGGCTGATCATTCCCCCTCCCCCCAGTTCCCCGCGCCGCAGCTTGCGGCGCGGGGACGCCTCCCCTCCCTCGCGCTGCAGCTGCAATGAACGCAATCGCACGGGTCGGCGGGGACGCTCGACTGAGGCTCCCCGCCGCCCTGCTGGCGCTGGCCGCGCTGGCGCTGGTGGCGTGTGGAAACGCCAGCGGCACGGCGACGACCCGCTCGGCCACCGCCAGGTCAGTGCCGTCCTCGGCGCAAGACCTGCAGGCCCTCAAGGGCGCCGCGACCGCCGGAGTGTCGGGGACGGCCACCTTCACGGTCACGCTCGACGGAGCGACGGTCTTCGGCCGCTCACCGTCGGTCCACGGCGGCGGTTCCTTCGACTTCGGCGCGCGGCGCGGCACCGTTTCGCTGTCACCCGCGGGCACGACCCTGAACGAAGCCCTGGTGTTCGCGCCGCAGGCTGTCTACATCCGGCCGCCAGCCGGCAGCGACTCGCTGCCGCGAGGCAAGTCCTGGATCATGGCCGCCCTCTCCGACAGCCGGGCGCTGAACACCAACCTGCCCGGCTTCGTGACCGAGGTCGAGAGTCTCAACCCGGCGCTGACGCTGAACGAGGTCCTCTGGGGCGGCACGTCGGCCGCCCTTTCCGGAACCGACACGGTCCGCGGCCAGAAGGCGTCCAGGTACGACGTCAAGGTGGACCTGGCGCAGGCGCTCGCCACAGCGTCGGGCAGCGCCCAGGCCCCGCTTGCGCTGGCGCTCAGGGCCGAGATCAGATCCTTGGGCGGCTCGGCCGGGCCCCCGAGCGCCTCCTCGGCCGCGACGCAGATCGGCGTGCGCGCCTGGGTCGGCGATTCCGGCCGGCTGCTGCGAGTGCAGCTCACGCCGCCGGGAGCCGGCGTCGGCAGCATGACCCTGGAACTGACGGGGTTCGGAACCACGGTCCAGGTCGACGTTCCGCCCTCCGACCAGGTCGCGGACGTCGCCGCCCTGACGCCGGGAGCCGAGCGTGAGAACAACAACGGTGGCGACTCCGATGGCGCCTAGCGCACCGGTGGCGATCCGGCCCGCGCGAAGGGCGGCGTCCGCGGCTCCCCCTTCGGCTGAGCCCGTGGTCGAGATCCAGGGCCTGGTCAAGCGACTCGGGCGGGGCGTCACGGCCGTGGACGGTCTCGACCTGGTCGTGGAGAGAGGGCAGGTGCTGGGCCTGGCCGGACCCAACGGCTCGGGCAAGACCGTGACGCTCAAGGTCCTGCTGGGCCTGGCGCGGCCGACCTCCGGCCGCGTGCTGCTCTTCGGCGAGCCGGTGAAGCCGGGCGCCCGCGCGCTGGCGCGCGTCGGTGCGCTGGTCGACGGACCCGGGTTCGTCCCGCACCTCTCGGGACTCGACAACCTGCGGCTGGCCTGGCGCCTGACGCGCCGGTCGAGGTCCGAGGCCAGCCTCGACGAGGCGCTCGAGATCGCCGGCCTGGGCGACGCCATCCGGCGCCCTTACAGCACCTATTCGCACGGTATGCGTTACCGCCTGGGCCTGGCGCAGGCGCTGCTCGGACTGCCGGACCTGCTGGTCCTGGACGAGCCCACCACCGGGCTGGACCCGGCGCACGTTCGCGAGGTGCGCCAGGCCGTCTCCATGGTCGCCCGGCGGGGGACGACCGTGCTGCTCTCCAGCCACCTGCTGTCCGAGGTCGAGCAGGTCTGCACGCACGCCGCCGTAATGCAGGGAGGGAGGCTGGTGGCCTCCGGCTCGCTGGCCGAGCTGGTCGGCCCCGCCCGCTCGGTGCATCTCGACGTGGACGACCCGGCCCGCGCCACCTCCGTACTGAGCGCGCTGCCGGCGGTGCGGCGCGTGACCGGTGAGGATGGCGGGCTACGCGCCGAAGGCGACGAGCTGGACGCCGCGGCTCTGTTCAGCGCCCTGGACGCAGCCGGCGTCCGGGTGTGGGCCTTCCGTACCGGCCGGAACCTGGAGGAGGCCTACCTCGACCTGTTCGCGCCCGCCGGCCGCGCGCACGCGGAACCGGACGCGGTGGCGCCGTGATACGGGTCGAGCTCGCCAAGCAGCTGATGCGGCCGCGAACCTTCCTCACGCTCGCAGCGCTGGCGGGATTTCCCGTCCTGCTCACGATCGCCCTCGCTGCGACGGGGGCCGGGCGGGCCGAGACGGTCGGAGACATCCCCTTACTGGTGGTGCCGAGCAGCTCCGTGTTCAGCGTTCCGCTGATCGCGCTCTCGAGCACCATGAAGTTCTTCCTGCCGCTGGCTGTCTCCGTCTTCGCGGGAGAGGCGGTGGCCGGTGAGCTGCGCTGGGGCAGCCTCCGCTACATGCTCGCCCGCGGCGTGTCGCGCTCCCGAGTGCTGGCCGCAAAGGCGGCGGTGGCGAGCATCTTCTCACTGGCCGCGGTGGTCCTGGTGCCCGGGGCGGCGCTCCTCGTGGGCACCGTCGCCTTCGGCTGGCACCCCCTGGCGGCCACCGACGGCGGCTCCTCGACCGGCCTGCAGCCTGCGCTGGCCACCTTCGACGCCGGCGCCACGCTCGCTCGCCTCGCCATGGCCACCGGGTACGTGGCGGCCGGGATGACGAGCATCTTCGCCTTTGCCTTCTTCCTGTCCACGGCGACCGGCAGACCGCTGGTGGCGGTGGCGGGCGGCGTCGGCATGACGATCATCTCGCGGGTGCTGAACGCGGACTACCTTCCCGGGGTCGGCGTGCTCAGCCCGTACCTGCCGAACAACGACGTGGACCTCTGGCAGCACTTCTTCCAGCAGCCGGCGCAGACCGACGGCGTGCTCCACTTCCTGGTCCTCCAGCTGGTCTACGTCGCCGTCTTCGGGAGCCTGGCCTGGTGGTGGTTCTCGAGAACGGACGTCCTGGAGTGATCCGGATCGAGCTGGTCAAGCAAACACGCCGGGCCAAGGGCTGGGTCACGCTCGCCGTGATGGCCCTGGTCCCACTGCTGCTCACCGTTGTCATCGGGACGACCAGGCCGGCGATTGCGGAGCGGGTCGGGGACTGGGGGTCGGTGGTCACGAACACCTCCGGGTTCACGGTACCGCTGATCGCGCTGACCGCAATGCAGCTCTTTCTGATCCCGCTCGGGGTGACCATCTTCGCCGCCGAAGCGGTGGCCGGCGAGCGGTCCTGGGGCAGCCTGCGCTACCTGCTGGTACGTCCGGTGTCGCGGTCTCGTGTGCTGCTGTCGAAGACCGCTGTCGCGGCCGCCTCCGCCCTGGCCGTGGTCCTGGTGGCGACCGCAGCGTCTGTGGCCGGCGGCGTGCTGGCCTTCGGGTGGCGTCCCCTGACCGTCGGGGACCTGCAGCACACCTCAGCATTCTTCGTCGCCACGACGAGCCTGGCCCCGGGAACCGCGCTGCTGCGGATCTGGCTGGCGACCGGGGTGGTGGCGGGCGGCATGGTGAGCACGTTCGCGTTCGCCCTCTTCCTGTCCACGCTGACGGACAGGCCCTTCGGCGCCGTGGCCGGCGGCATCGGCCTGGGACTGGTCTCGCGGGCTCTCGACAACATCCCGGGCCTGCACGTCCTGGGCCCCTGGCTGCCCATGACCGACGCAGGGACCACGGCCTGGACCGCGCTCTTCCTGCAGCCGGTCAACCTCGACGGGGTGGCACATCTGGCCCTGGTGCAGGCCGTCTACGGCGCAGTGTTCCTGGCGGCGGCCTGGATTCGGTTCTCCCGCGCCGACGTCCTGGGGTGAAACGGACCCAGTCTCTCCCCCGCTGAAGTCGGGGGAGTACCCGACGGAGCCGGGGGAGGGGGCTCGGTGGAGTTGGGGGAGAGTCTCCTATGACGTGAGACGGGCGGCCCTGGGCTTAACAGGCAGCATTCCCACCCCGGCAGGACCGAACATATGCTCGCCCCGCCATGCGGGTCAAGCTCACGCCACGAGCCCAGGTCGAGTTCGACAGGCTCGGTCCGGCCGAGCAGCGGACGATCCTGCGGGCGGTGCGGCTCGAAGCCCTGAGGATTCGCCGCGACCGCCCCGGACGCTTCGGCTACGCCACGATCCGGCTGGCTGAGCCGGCCACGGTCCTCCGCATTCAGCTCTCTCTGCGCGGCGCGCTCGTGGTCTCCATTCACCGGCCGTCCGGATGAGCAGGCAGGAAGTCGACCGGCTCCTCGCGGCCGTCCCAGGTCACCGTGGTCCGGGCCGGCTCCGTGCGGGCGACGATCTGCCCGCGCCGCACCACCAGCCGCCGCCGCGGCACAAGTCGAATCGCGTCCGTCCCGGTCGGCGCGTCGTACACCACGAGGGAAGCGGGACTGCCCTCGGAGAGCCCGTAGGCGTCGATTCCGAGCGCTCGAGCGGGGGCGACGGTGATCATGTCGAGCAGGCGTTCCAGCTCCTCGGCGCCGGACATCTGCCCGTAGTGGGCGAGCACGAAGGCGGCCTGCAGAGGGTCCCCGTACCCCAATGGATACCAAGGATCCATCACCGAATCATGTCCGATGCACACATTGACCCCCGCCGCCATCAGCTCTTTGATTCTGGTGTGGCCGCGCCGCACCGGGTAGGAGTCGAAGCGACCCTGGAGGACGGAGTTGTCGAGGGGGTTGGTGACCATGTGCATCCGCGCTCGGGCGATGTTGTTGATCACCCTGTACGCGTAGGCGTTGTTGTAGGAGTGCATCGCCGTGGTGTGGCTGGCCGTGACCCTGCCCTCCATGCCCAGGCGCAGCGTCTCGGCCGCCATCACCTCGACGAAGCGCGAGTGGTCGTCGTCGGTCTCGTCACAGTGGATGTCCACCCGGAGGCCGTGCTCGGCGGCGAGAAAGAACGCGAACTTCACCGACTCCACGCCCATCTCGCGCGTCATCTCGAAGTGAGGGATGCCGCCGACCACGTCCACACCCATGCTCACGGCCCTGTGCATCAGGTCCGGCCCCTCGGGAAAGGACATGATGCCCTGCTGCGGGAAGGCCACCAGCTGGAGGTCCATCTGGTCGCCGATCTCCTCGCGCAGCTCGACGAGCGCCCGCAGCGCTCGCAGCTCGGGGTCGCAGACGTCTACGTGGCTGCGAACGTGCTGAACCCCGTTGGCGAGCTGCCAGCGCAGCACCTGCCGCACCCGCGACTTGACCTCCTCGACGGTCAGGCTCTTCACGCGCTCGCCCCAGATCGCGATGCCCTCGAAAAGCGAGCCGCTGAGGTTGGGACGGGGTTGGCCCACGGTCAGGACGGCGTCGAGGTGGATGTGCGGCTCCACCAGCGGGGGAGTGACGAACGCACCGTCCAGGTGCACCACCTGCCTGGCCTCGGGCTGTGGCGCCACGAACCTGCCGTGACTGATCGCGAGGTCGATCAACCGCTCTTCACCTGGCAGGCGGGCGCCGGTGAGGAGCAGGTCCAGCACGCTGGCCAGTTTAAGGAAACCGCGAGGGACGCTAGACTGGCGCCGGCACCGCCTGCCAGTCGCAAAAAGGAGGAGTTGGATGGCCGTATCTGAAGAGATTGGAAGCGATGTCCCCATACGAGAAGGGGAATACGGTGCGCGGGTCGCCGCCGTGGAGCCCGGGGGTATCGAATACATCGCCGACAAAGAACGCCACGGCCGTCCTCTCGATCTCTTCTGGACGTGGATGTCGCCCAACCTGGAGTTCGCGACCATCTTCGTCGGCGTCATCCCGGTGGCGCTGCTGGGAGGGAGCTTCTGGACGGGCGTGGCGGCGGTGGTGGTCGGCACCGCCCTCGGCTCGCTGACCCACGCCATCCTTTCGTCCTGGGGTCCCAAGTTCGGCGTGCCGCAGCTTGTGGAGAGCCGTTCAGCGTTCGGCTACTGGGGAAACCTGCTGCCCGCCGGGCTGCAGAGCGTGACTGCGAGCATCGGTTGGTTCATCGTCAACAGCGTCAGCGGAGCATTCGCTCTGGAGACTCTCTTCGCGCTGCTGAAGCTGCCCTCCCTACCCTTCGGACTCGCCTTCGGGTTCATCGTGGTCGTCCAGGTCGCGGTGGCGTTCTTCGGGTACAACATGGCCCACACGTTCGAGCGCTACGCGTTCCCGTACCTGAGCATCGTCTTCGCACTCTGCCTCGTCTTCATCCTTTCCAAGGCCAACTTTGGACAGGGACTCAACCCCAAGGTCAATGGACCGCTGGGTCAGACCGGCGCCTTCATCCTCGGCGCGATGGCGGCATTCGGCTACGCGGTCGGCTGGAACCCGTACGCGTCCGACTACACGCGTTACCTGCCCCGCACGGTCAGCCGAGTGCGGACAGGACTCGCGGCGGGTCTCGGCGTCTTCGTGTCCTGCGTGGTGCTGGAGATCATGGGCGCCGCGCTGGCCACCGTGGCGGGCACCAAGTGGGGCCCCAACGACATTCCGACCACTCAGTTCTCGGCCGCCCTGCCCACCTGGCTGGC
>JALYYF010000049.1 GCA_030946725.1 Candidatus Dormiibacterota bacterium | reverse complement strand
CGTCCACGACCTGCAGGTCGGCGGCGCCTCCGCTGAACATGGTGGTGAACAGCAGCAGCCGGTCGCCACCGGCCTGCTGCCAGAGGTAGAACTCGTGCGGCGGCCGGCTGCCGAAGTCGTAGCCGCCGACCGGGGCCGGTTGGGCGCAGTCGCCCTGCCAGCGGTAGAGATCGAGGCGGTTCACGCCGCCACCGCCGAGCGCGTAGCTGAGGACGATCAGCAGCTGCCGGTTGGGCACGGTGCGCAGCTCGCGGGCCGTGGTGAGGCGGCGGCCCGGCAGCGAGCCCAAAGTGCGCGGATGGGCAGGGTCGGCGACGTCCACGATCTCGATCGCGCCCTGGCCGCGGCTTCCGACATAAGCGCAATGGCCGGCGAGCGCCAGGGCCGAGTTCAGGCCGCGCGCCCCCAGGTCGTCGTGGCCGACCTCCTGCAGCGTGCCCGCGGAGTCCGCCGCCGCCGGGCGCCCAGGCGCGAGACAGCACAGCGCGAGCACGGCCGCCAGCACGACGGCACGGGGCCAGAGGGGCTTCGCTAGCGGACCCCCTCGGCGCGGAGACGCGACCGTCGCCGCCCCCACCGGGCACTCTCCTCGCCGTGGGCGCCGACCGTCACCCTCAGGCAGAGGTAGGCGGCCGCGGTGAAGACGACGCCTGTCAGGCCCGCGTGCAGCAGCTCGGCGCTGAGCCCGTAGTGGGAGAAGACGAGGAAGGCCCCGGCCGCCCCCTGCAGAAGCAGCGTGGCGATGAGGATGCAGGCCCCGACCAGCAGGTCGCGGCGGGCAGGCTCCAGCCAGCGGTACCCGATGAGCAGCGCCGCGGCCAGGAGAAGGGCCGTGAGTGCGGCGGCGCGGTGGGCCAGGTTGACCGCCACGCCGGTCGCGTCGCCGCTGCCCGATCCGCAGACCGGCCAGCTCGTGCAGGCGCCGGCCGCCCCGACGTGCCGGATGTAGGCGCCGCTATAGACCAGGAGGTAGAGATAGGCCGTGATCCCCCAGGTGGCCAGCCGCAGGCCCGGCCAGACCGCCGGCGAGCGGCGGATCTCGTCGGTCCGCCGCACATAGAGGGCGGTCAGCGTGACCGAGGCGAGCGCGATCAGGGAGATGCCGAAGTGGAGCGCCAGCACCACGGGCTGCTGCGGGTACTTGACCGCCCAGGCGCCCATGCCCGCCTGCAGCAGCAGCGAGCCGAGCATCAGCGGCGCCAGGAAGAGCGCGGGCCGCTGGCTGCGGTAGAGCACCAGCACGACGATGGTGAAGGCCACGATCAGCACGCCCTCGACACCGGTGACGGCGCGGTGGCTGAACTCGATCGCGGTGGCGAGGGCGAAGTCGGGCACCAGGCGGCCCTTGCAGAGAGGCCAGTCCCGCCCGCAGCCCTGCGCCGAGCCGGTGGTGGTCACCGTGGCGCCCATCACCAGCACGACCAGCATCCCGGCGGCGGCAGCGAGGCCCAGCCAGCCGGCCGCTCGCCGCAGCCAGCCGTTACCGCTCACGTGCTGAGGTTACCCCGAGCGGGGAGGCGGGCGACGGGCCGGCCGCGCGCCCGACGACTGCTAGGCTAGGCATACGATCGACCGTTCGCAGGTATTAGAAAGGATGACAACGAGTACGCAGTCTCGTCCCCTGGTGGGGGTGCCCGTGGGAGCCGTGTTGGAATACACGGGCCTGCCCTATTTCGGACTCAACGGTCAGTACGTGGCCGCTCTCAAGGCCGCCGGCGCCGACGTGGTCCTGCTCCCGGCCGGCCTCGCCGCCGCCGAGGCTCTCCTCGACCGCCTGGACGCCGTGCTATTTCCGGGCGGCCTCGACGTCGATCCCTCCAACTACGGCCAGGCGCCGAGCCCGGCGCTCGGACGCGTCAACGCGGACCTGGACGCGCTCGAAGGGCCGCTGGCCCGCGTCGCGGTGCAGCGCGGGCTTCCCCTCCTGGGTGTCTGCCGCGGTCACCAGATGGTGAACGTGGCCCTGGGCGGGACGCTATACCAGGACATCACCACCGACGGCCTCAGCAGCTTCGACCACTGGGCGCCGCTGGAGCGGGGCCGCGACTACCTGGCCCACACCATCCTGGTGAAGCCGGGGACGCACCTGCACGAGATCGTAGGCACCGACGAGCTGGAGGTGAACAGCTTCCACCACCAGGCCATCAGGGACGTCGCGCCAGGCCTGCTCGTGAATGCGACAAGCCCTGACGGTGTCATCGAGGGCCTCGAGTCGCCCGATGGACGCGTGCTGACCGTTCAGTGCCACCCGGAGTCCCTGATAACCACCGACTGGGCGCGGGCACTCTTCGAGGCGTTCGTGGCGGCGGCCTCTTTGCAGAGGGTCAGGACGCAGACGGCCGCGCTCGCCTAGA
>JALYYF010000046.1 GCA_030946725.1 Candidatus Dormiibacterota bacterium | reverse complement strand
TGGCCGCCTGGGCGGCCGGGGATGCCGGCGGCGCCGTGACCTGGTTCGGTGTCACGCTGGGCGGCGCGGGCGTCGCCATCGGCCTCGCCTGGCTGGGCTACCGGCACGCCTTCCTGGTCGGCGTCGGCGTCTACGGAGAAGGTGGCGCCTCCTCGAGCGCTCGCCGGACGAGGCGTGTGGCAGCGCCACGAGCGGCCGCCGAGGGCCGGCCGCGGCCGGTGCTGGCGCTGGCGGCCAAGGACCTGAGAAGCCTCCGCCGCGACATGAAGCGCCTGGCCTCGGTTCTGCCCGCCGTCGCCATGGCCCTCGCCTATCCGCTCGTCTTCCTCAGGACGCCAGGGACCGGCATGGTCGGCTTCTGGGGCGGCATGCTGACCAGCGCCTTCGCGCCCTTTCTGCTCAGCACGGCGCTGGCGCTGCCGGCGGTCGGCATCGAGGGGCGCGGCATCCAGCTGCTCCTGCTGGCCGGGGTTCGAGCAAACGTCATAGTCCGCGCGAAGCTCGCCTACGCGGTGCCCATCATCGCGGTCATCGGTACGGCAACCGCCGTCGTCGGCGCGCTGACCCGGTCGGCGCCCGTGGACCAGAAGGTGGCCGCGGTGCTCGCGGTGGCCGGGATCGCGGCCGGTATGGCCGCTATCGGCGTCGGCGCCGGCGCCTCGGCGCCCAACTTCGGGGCCTCCAACCCGCAGCGCGCGGTGCACTTCCAGGGCGGCCTGCTGGCGATGGTCGCGGACCTCGCCTTCACCCTGCTCAGCGGCGGGGCGGTCCTCCTGGTGGTCGTCTCGCGACTGCTCCCGCCCGGCCCGGGACGGTTCCTTGCCCTCGCCGCCGTCCTGCCTGCGGGAGTCGCGGTGGGCGTCGTCGGCGCCGTGCTCGCCTACGGGACGCGGCGCCTGGCCGGCTGGACTCCGCTCGACGAATAGCCGGCCCGTCGCCGGCGCGCCCGTCATGTGACCAGCTCCTTTTCCAGCGGGATTCGAAAGCGAGGCGTGACCCGAACCGGCCCGAGCCAGCCGCGCAGCTCGTCCGCGACCGCCTCTACGGCACTGACGCCTTCCCTGCCGATGTCCTCCAGGATCCGGAAGACGACCTCACCGTCCTTGCGCTGAGCCCAGCCGCCCACGACCCGGCCGCCCCACCAGACCGTGGGTCCGGCGTTGCCCGATCTGTCGAAGAGGGCGGGTCCGTGCGGGCCCAGGAACCAGCCCCGGCCGGCCCAGCCCATCACCGTGGGGTCCAGCGCCGGCAGCAGGGCGGCCCACGGCTCGGGGGACGAAACTGGTTCCAGGTCGCCGGCCAGTACCAGGCCGGTCGCCCCCTCCAGATCGACCTCCTCAGTGGCGATGGCGGCCAGGGCTCGCTTGACGTCGCCCGCCGTCCAGCCCGTCCACCAGCGAAGGTCGCTGAGCGGGGCCGGCCCGAAGGCGCGCAGCCAGCGGCGGGCCAGCTCCGGCCGGGCTTCCTCGGCCGTCAGCTCGGCCAGCCCACCCGGCAGCCAGCTCTCGATCGGGTGCCATTCGTACTGGCTGCTGATCCAGGAGCCCCGAGGCCGTCCACGGATGATCCGCCCGTCCGCGGCCATCAGGAAGAGAACCCGCGTCGTGATGTTCACCAGGGCTTCGTAGTTCTTCCCTTCGGCCAGGAGCATCTGCTGCCGCAGCCGAGGCTCGTCCGCCGCGAGCTCGACCGCCGTCGCCTTTCCCCGAGCCCGGAGCGCTCGCAGGGTGGCCTCCTCGACCTCCTCCAGCCACGCCGCCGCGTCGGCTGCGATGCCGGCGTCGCCGAGCAGCCGCACCAGGAGGCGGCGCTGCTCCGCCGCGATCGCGCGCGTGCAGGCCCCGTGCACCACGGACGCCGACTCGGTCGGTATCACGAACATCGTGCGGCGCATTCCCAGCACGCGCAGCAGGCTGCGTTCCTCGTAGAGCGCGCGCTCCAGGCCGCCTGCATCGGCGCGGCGAGTACGGGCCCAGGCCGCCAGGAAGACCGACGCCGGGTCGGTGCCGTGGAG
>JALYYF010000041.1 GCA_030946725.1 Candidatus Dormiibacterota bacterium | reverse complement strand
CCTCTCGGCGCGCCCTACGCCATCCATCCGCTGACGATGGCCGGCGTCAGGGTTGCCCACGCGCTGAACGTCATCCGCTACGCACGCGGGGGCGGCGTGGAGCGAAGCTTCCTGAAGGAGCTGGAGGCGCCGGCGCAGGTCCCACTGGTCTCGATCTACTCCCGGACGGACGGCATCGTGCACTGGGAGGCCTGCCTGCGAGCGGACGCCGAGTGCCTGGAGGTGGCCGGCAGCCACCTCGGGCTCGGAGTCAACGCGCAGGTCTACCAGCTGCTGGCCGGGATCCTGCCGTCGACTCCGGCGGCGAAGCGCACCGCAGGCCAGGGCCGGCGTAGGCGCGTAGCGCCCGGCATTGAGGGTGCGTTGAATTCAGCCGCCCCGGCCGGCGAGAGGGGGCCGGTCGAGGCGGCTGCGCGAGTGTCGTTCTCCTAGCGGACAGCCGCCGGCTGCGCCTCCTGGGATTGTTCGAGCCGCTCGTCCGCGACCACGCGGCCGTCTTTGAGCCGGATCATCCGGTCGGCCCTGCTGGCCAGCTCCAGGTCGTGGGTCACGATGATGAAAGTCACCTGCTCGTCCCGGTTCAGCCGGCGCATCAGGGCCAGCAGCTCCATCGAGGTCTGAGAGTCGACCGCGCCCGTGGGCTCGTCGCCCAGCACGAGCGCCGGACGGTTGATCAGTGAGCGCGCGATCGCGACCCGCTGCTGCTCGCCGCCCGACAGCTCGTCCGGGCGGTGACGGATGCGGTCCGTCAGCCCGACGATCTCGAGCAGCTCGTGAGCCCGGGCCTTGCCATCACCCACCCGCGACCTGGTGTATCGAAGCGGCAGGGTCACGTTCTCGACCACGTTCAGCGCCGGCAGCAGGTTGTACTCCTGGAAGATGAAGCCGATCCGCTGGCCCCGCATGTCCGCTCGCTGCCCGTCTCGCAGCTCGGAAGCGTCGACACCGTCGATCACCACCTTGCCGCTGGTGGGCCTCAGCAGCAGGCCGACCAGGTCCAGGAGCGTCGTCTTTCCGCTTCCGGAGCGGCCCATGACGGAGGCGAACTCGCCCCCGGCGATGCTCAGGGTGACGCCATCCAGCGCCCGGACGATGTTCCTGCCCTGCTTGTAGTGCTTGGTCAGCTCGACCAGTTCTATGTCAGCCATCGAGCAGTCTCCTAGTTGGTGGTCCGCAGCGCGGTTACCGGGTCCATGCGGGCGGCGCGCAGCGCCGGGATGACGCCCGCCAGAGCACCGAGGGAGACGGCGAAGCCGATGGCCAGGATCGTCAGGGTGGGCGTGACCAGGAAGAGCTCGAGGTTCGAACCCTTGCCCAGCGTGTTGAGCAGAGTGGTCAGGCCAAGACCGGCCAGATACCCTATCGCGCCGCCCAGGAAACCGATCAGGACCGCCTCGGCCAGGTATTCGCGGAGGACGTGAAAGGTGTGCGCGCCAACCGCCTTTTTGAGGCCGATCTCCCGCACGCGCTCGGTCACGGCCATGATCATGGTGTTCACGACCGAGAGGCCGCCGATGACCAGGGCGAGGACGGCCGCTCCGGTCGTGATGGCCGTGAAGACGGCGCCGCCTGACTTGAAGCTGTTGACCAGGTCGCTCGGCCTCGTCGCCTTTACCCCTGTGATCTGCTGGTTGATGCGGTCGGCGATCCTGTCCAGCTGGCTCAGCGACGTCCCAGACGCGGAGTAGGCGGAGATCGACATCGTGATCGTGGAGACGTCCACCCGATCGCGAATCGCGGCGGGCAGGCTGTCCTTGAGCAGCATCTGGCCGTCCGGGAGGCTTATGTAGGCGAAGTTGTCGGGCGCGGTCCGGGTCGGATCCAGGATCCCGACGACCGTGAACCGGTGATTGACGAAGTCGGGCTTGGCGTCCGCCGGCCGAACCGGCAGGTCGATGGTATCCCCGACGTTCTTCTTGAACTCGTTCGCGATGCTCGAGCCGAGCAGCACGTCGCCGCGTGCGTTGGCCTCCACACGGCGGCCCCTGGCCACCGTTGTCTTGAGCGCGCTGTAGTTCTCCTCGGCCGGGTCGCTGGCGACGATCTGGTCAGGGATGTTGAAGGAGACCGCCGTCACCGCGCCGGGCTTGGCGGAGAAGCCGTACCCGGGGAAGGCGGCCTGGACTCCGCTCACCTTCTTGACCTCGTCGACCTTGGAGAGCGGCAGCAGCGCCCCCTGCTGGCCGTCGGGGGCGCCGACCTGGATGCTGGAGCCGAAGTACTTGACGCCGCCA
>JALYYF010000018.1 GCA_030946725.1 Candidatus Dormiibacterota bacterium | reverse complement strand
TCATGCTTCGTGTGCAGTCGTTTCCGTTTTGCATCGACTGGCTGCCCGACGGGCGCCTGCTGGTCGTCTCCGCGCGCGATGGGCGCCTGTACCGCAGAGAGCCGGACGGCTCGCTCGTGACTCATGCCGAGCTGGGCGCCCTCTCCGGCAAGCCCTGGAACGAAGTCGTCGTGGACGGCCGGGGCAATGCCTACGTCAACAACATCGGCTACGACTTTGGGGCGGCCGAGCCTGGCCCGGGAATCGTCGCGGTGGTCGCACCGAGTGGCTCCGCTCGGAAGGTGGCGGACGACGTCGCGTTCCCCAACGGCATGGCCGTCACGCCTGACAACTCGACGCTGATCGTCGCCGAGTCGCACGCCTCCAGGCTCACGGCCTTCGACATCGCGACCGACGGCAGCCTGTCGAGCCGACGGGTGTGGGCCGAGATCCCCGGTGCCGCCCCCGACGGCATCTGCCTCGACGCCGAAAACGCCGTCTGGTACGGGGACGTTCCCAACAGGTGCTGCGTGCGTGTACGCGAAGGCGGTGAGGTGCTGCAGACCATCCACCTCGACCGCGGCTGCTTCGCCTGCATGCTCGGGGGGAGAGACCGGAGGGAGCTGTTCATGGTCGCCGCCGAATGGCCCGGCGCCGCTGACCCGTCGAGCGGATCTCGAACCGGCCAGGTGCTGGCCGCTGCGGCTCCGGCCGCGGGCGCTGGTTGGCCCTAGGCGGGCGGCGGTCCGGCGTTCAGCGGAGCAGGAAGCCGGTGCCCAACGGATCTGTGGGGTCCAGAACGAACTCGTGCCTCCCGGTCAGGTGAGCGGCGCCCTCGACCTCCGTGACCACAGCGGGGATGCCGGCGACCTCGCAGTCGCCGACCACCCGGCCGGCGAAAACGGTGTCGAGAATCCCCCGGTGACGGAGCTCCTCGCCGCGCGCCAGCTCCCCGGTGAGGTCCAGGAGGGCAAGCCGGGCCGAGGTCCCGCTCCCGCACGGCGAGCGATCGACCTCGCCTTCGGCGAAGACCGTGACGTTGCGGTCGCCGTCGGTCCAGATCACTCCATACACCTCGTTCAGCTCGGGCTCGAGGGGATGGGCGACCCAACCGGCCGTGTTGAGCTCGGCTTTGACGCGGCGCCCCTCGCCGATCAGCACGTCCAGCCGCTCGGGCCCAACCACCTCCGGTGCGATTGCGTAGAAGGCGCCTCCGAACGCCACGTCCACCACGTGGCCTGCCACCGGCACCCGCCGGCGCAGGACGAAGGAGGGGACGTTTCGGAAGCGCACGCTCTCGACCCGGCCACCGCGCATCAGCGCCCAGGTCTCGAGGCGGCCCGACGGCGCGTCCACGACGACGCGGTTTTCGCCCTCGCGGGCCGGCAGGCGGCTGGACTCCAGGGCCCAGGTGACCAGGGCGATGGTTCCGTGCCCGCAGGCCGTCGAAAAGCCCGCGTTGTGGAAGAAGAGGACGCCGAGATCACCGCCCTCGTCTTCGGGTTCGGTCACCAGGCAGCCGTACATGTCGGCGTGGCCCCGGGGCTCGTTGACCAGCAGCCGGCGAAGGCCGTCCAGGTTCTCCATGGCCCACCGCCGCTTGTCCAGCAGCCTCCGACCCGGCGGCTCGGGCGCCCCCGCCGTCACTATGCGAAAGGGTTCTCCCGCTGTGTGGTAGTCGGTGGTCCTTGCGACGATCGGCGGGCCGCCGCCTCCGCTCACGAGCCGATGATAGACTCGACCCGCGGCGGCGGCCGCCAGACGAGACCAGCACCAGACGAGACCAGAGAGACCGGCCAACTCGGCCCCAGACCAGAAGAGAGAGAGATCAGATGAGCGGAGCGATTCCTTCCGCCGCCGAAGCGCGAGCGCTCGGCGGCGACCACGCGCTGGTTCCCATCGTGCGGGAGCTGCTCGCGGACACGCTGACTCCCGTGCAGGCGTACCGGCAACTGTGCGCCGGAGACGAGCCCGGCTTCCTCCTGGAGAGCGTGCTGGGCGGTGAGCACCTCGGACGCTACTCGTTCATCGGCTACCGCCCACGGCCGCTCGAGCTCGGGGAAGGCGATCCCCTGCCCGTCGTCGAGCGCGTGGCGCGTGAATCGGTGGCGCCGCTGCCGGGCCTGCCTCGCTTCCTGGGCGGCGCGGTGGGCTACTTCGGCTACGAGACGGCGCGCCACTTCGAGCGGCTGCCGGTGGCCTCGGGGCCGCCTCCGGCGCTGCCCGAGAGCGCCTTTCTCCTGGCCGAGAACCTGGTGGTGTTCGATCATGTGCGCCAGCGGCTGCTCCTGCTGACGCTGCACAGGCCCTCCGCCGAGCCCTATGAGACCGCGCTGGAGCGGGTCGACGAGATGGAGGACCGGCTGCTGGCCGTGGCCGCGCCCGAGGAACCTCGCCCGTCGGTCAACGGCGCGGAGTGGCGCTCGAACGTTACGCGCGGGCAGTTCGAGTCGATGGTGGACGCCGCCAGGGAGCACATCCTGGCCGGCGACGCCTTCCAGGTTGTGCTCTCCCAGCGCTTCTCCAAGCGGCTGGGCGCCCGCCCCTTCGACGTCTACCGCCAGCTCCGGAGCATCAATCCTTCGCCGTACATGTACCACCTGTCGCTGGGTGCCGGCCGCCACGTCGTCGGAACCTCGCCGGAGGTGCTGGTCAGAGTGGAGGGCGACCGGGTGGAGACCCGGCCGCTGGCCGGAACCCGGCGGCGGGGCGCGGACGCCGAGCGTGACCTGGCCCTGGAGCGCGAGCTGTTGGCGGACGAGAAGGAGCGCGCCGAGCACGTGATGCTGGTCGACCTCGGCCGCAACGACGTCGGACGAGTGGCAGAGCCCGGCAGCGTCAGGGTGGAGCGTCTGATGGACGTGGAGCGGTACTCGCACGTGATGCACATGAGCTCGCTGGTGAGCGGGCGGCTGGCTCCCGGCCAGAGCTCGCTCGACGCGCTCCGCGCCGCCTTTCCCGCCGGGACCGTCTCGGGTGCGCCCAAGATCCGCGCCATGGAGATCATCGCGGACCTCGAGCCCGACCAGCGTGGCTGCTACTCGGGCGCCCTCGGCTACGTCGGCTTCGGCGGCAACCTCGACCTCGCGATCACGCTCCGGACCGTGGTGATAGCGGACGGCACCGCCTACGTGCAGGCGGGCGCCGGGGTGGTCGCCGACTCGAATCCCAGCCGCGAGTACGAGGAGACGCTCGAGAAGGCGGGGGCGATGCTGGCGGCCATCGAGCGCGCGGAGGCGATGCCGTGAGGGTCGCGGTCCTGGACAACTACGACTCCTTCACCTACAACCTGGTCCAGTACCTGGCCGAGCTGGGCACCAGCCCCGACGTATTCCGCAACGACGCGGTCGGCGTGGAGCAGCTGGAGGGCTACGAGGCCCTGGTCATCTCGCCGGGCCCCGGTACCCCGGCGGAGGCGGGGATCTCGATCGAAGCCATCCGGCGCCTCTCGGGCAGGATGCCGATCCTCGGCGTCTGCCTCGGCCACCAGGCGCTGGGTGAAGCGTTCGGGGCTCTGGTCGTCCGGCATCAGCCGGTGCACGGCAAGACATCCCTGGTCCGGCACGACGGCGGGGCGCCCTATAGAGGACTGGCCGATCCCTTTCCGGCCGGTCGCTACCATTCGCTGGTTGTGGCGCGCGACTCCTTGCCTCCCGAGCTGGAGGTGTCCAGCTGGACCGAGGACGGCGTGGTGATGGGTCTCCGGCACCGGACGCACCCGACCTTCGGGGTCCAGTTTCACCCTGAGTCGGTGCTCACGGCGGACGGAAAGCGGCTGCTCACCAACTTTCTCGCAGCGTGATCGAGTACCTGAACCGGCTGGTCCGGGGAGAGAACCTCAGCGAGCCCGAGGCGGCCCGCGCGATGGAGCTGATCATGCGCGACGAGGCCACCCCGATCCAGATTGCCGGCTTCATCGTCGCCCTGCGGATGAAGGGTGAGAGCGTCGAAGAGCTCGCCGGTCTGGCGCGCACGGCCCGGGCCCTGGCAACCCCGATCCGGGTCGACGACGCGGCCGGCCTCCTTGACACCTGCGGAACCGGAGGCGACGGCTCCGGCAGCTTCAACATCTCCACCCTGGCGGCCATTGTGGCCACCGCCTGCGGGGCCCGGGTGGCCAAGCACGGGAACCGGGCGGCGTCGTCCACCTGTGGCAGCGCCGACGTGCTGGAGGCGCTCGGGGTCCGCATCGACCTGCCACCCGAGGGCGTGGCCGCCTGCATCCGGGAGGCCGGCATCGGCTTCCTATTCGCGCCCATCTTCCACCCGTCCTTCCGCTACGCGGGGCAGCCGCGCCGCGAGCTTGGCGTCCGCACCGTCTTCAACGTGCTCGGGCCTCTCTGCAACCCGGCCGGCGCCCGCCGCCAGGCGCTGGGCGTCCCGGAGCCTGGACTGGCCGCCAAGATGGCGGAGGTGCTGCTCCGCCTGGACGTGGAGCGGGCGCTGGTGTTCCACGCCGAGGGCCTGGACGAGCTCAGCACGGTGGGCCCCTCGCTGGTCATAGAGCTGCTGGACGGCGAGCGGCGCTCCTACCAGCTCGACGCCTCGGAGCTTGGCCTCCCCCGCGCGACCCGCGAGGACCTGCGTGGCGGCGGCCCAGCGGAGAACGCCGTGATCGCCCGCGAGCTCCTCGAAGGCGCCAGGGGCCCCCGTCGAGACGTCGTCCTCCTCAATGCCAGCGCAGCCCTGCGAGCGGCCGGCATCGCCCGAGACTGGCGCGAGGGACTTGCCCTGAGTGCCGAAGCCCTGGACCAGGGCCGAGCCGCCGCCGTCCTGGACCGCTGGGTCAACGTCTCCAAGTCAGCGGCTGTCGCATGAACCCCAATGAAGAAGTCACCTTCCCCCTTGCGGGGAGCGTAGGGAGGGGGTCCCTCTTGGACAGACTGCTCGACGAGGCCCGAGCAGAGGTCGAGCAGCGCCGCGCCCGCATGCCCCAGTCGCACCTGGAGCGCCTCGGCCGCGCCCTACCGGCCCCGCGCCCCTTCCGCGGCGCACTGCGACGCGACCGCCTGACCGTGATCGCCGAGATGAAGGCCCGCACTCCGGTGATGGGCACCCTGAGCGAGGACTACGTGCCCGGCCGCCTGGCCGCCGTCTATTCGGCGGCCGGAGCGGCCGCGCTGTCGGTTCTATGCCAGGAGACCAGCTTCGGCGGCCGTCCCGAGCACCTCGCGGAGGCCCGCGCGGTCACCGACCTCCCCATCCTCCGCAAGGACTTCGTGGTCGACGAGTACCAGGTCTTCGAGGCCCGCGCCTACGGGGCCGACGCGGTGCTGCTCATCGTCGCCGCGGCTCCTGAGGAGAGGCTGCGAGAGCTGCTGAAGGTGGTACGCCGGACCGAACTGGAGGCGCTCGTCGAAGTCAGAGACGAGGGGGAGCTGGAAGCGGCGGTGGCCGCGGGCGTCGACCTCGTCGGAGTCAACCACCGCGACCTGCACACCTTCCAGGTCGACCGCGGCCTGACCGCCCGCCTGCGCCCGCTGCTGCCGCCCGAGGTCGTCTACGTGGCCGAGAGCGGAATCCACACGGCAGAGGACGCCCGCCAGGTCCGCGAGGCCGGCGCCGACGCCGTCCTGGTCGGCGAGGCGCTGATGCGGGCGGCCGATCCAGGCGCCAAGCTGCGCGAGCTGCGGGTGTGACCCGGGTCAAGGTCTGCGGGGTATGCGACGCGTCCGCGGCCCGGGCCGCCGCGGAGGCGGGCGCGGACCTCATCGGCTTCCACTTCTGCTCCAGCCGGCGGCGGATCACACCTGAGCAGGGCCGGGACATAGCTACCGGGCTGGCCGAGCTGGGCGAGCGCCGTCCTCAGCTGGTGGGTGTGTTCATCGACCAGCCGGAGTCCGAGGTGGAGGAGGTGGCCGGCTTCGTCGGTCTCGACCTCGTTCAGCTGCACGGCTCCGAGCCCCCGGGTTTTCGCGCCGGCCGCCCGGTCATGAAGGCGCTGAAGGTTCGCGACGGCGCGGTGCCGGAGACCGAGGCGTGGCCCGAGCCGATCCTCCTCGACTCCTGGTCGCCCGACCAGCGCGGCGGTACCGGGCGTTCCTGGGACTGGGAGATCGCGCGCGAGCTGGTCTCCCGCCGCCGCGTGTTCTTCGCTGGCGGCCTGGGTCCGGGCAACGTCGGCGAGATCGTCCGCCGTTACCGGCCCTATGGGGTGGACGTTTCCAGCGGCGTCGAGAGGGCGATCCGAGTGAAGGACGCGGCCCTGGTCGGCGCTTTCGTGCAAGCTGTACGGGAGGCGGATGAAGGGTAGGTTCGGGTCTTACGGCGGGCAGTACGTGCCCGAGACGCTGATGTCGGCGCTGGAAGAGCTGGAGGGCGCCTGGCATGAGTTGTGGCACGACCCCGGCTTTCAGCTGGAGCTGAAGGCCCAGCAGCACGCGTTCGTCGGCAGGCCGACGCCGCTCTACGCCGCCGAGCGGCTGACCGAGCACTTCGGAGGTGGGGTCATCCACCTGAAGCGGGAGGACCTCTGCCATACCGGCGCCCACAAGCTCAACAACGCGCTCGGCCAGGCGCTGCTGGCCAGGCGCGTGGGCAAGCGGCGGATCATCGCAGAGACCGGGGCCGGCCAGCACGGCGTCGCCACCGCGACGGTCTGCGCCCGCTTCGGCCTCGACTGCACCGTCTATATGGGCTCCGAGGACATGCGCCGGCAGCAGATGAACGTGCGCCGGATGCGGCTGCTGGGCGCCGAGGTCCGTGAGGTCCGCGCCGGCAGCGCCACCCTCAAGGAGGCCATCTCGGAGGCGATCCGCGACTGGGTCACCAACGTCGACGAGACGCACTACATCATCGGCTCGGTGGTGGGGCCTCACCCCTACCCGGAGATGGTCCGGGACCTGCAGCGTGTGATCGGCGACGAGGCCCGCGACCAGTACCTGATCGCCGAGGGCAGGCTGCCAGACGTGGTCGTCGCCTGCGTGGGCGGTGGATCCAACGCGATCGGCATGTTCACGGCCTTCCTCGACGACCGCAGGGTGAGACTGGTGGGCGTGGAGGCCGGCGGAAGCGGCCTCGAGAGCGGCCGGCACGCCGCCTCCCTGGTCGGCGGCCGTCCCGGCGTCCTCCACGGCAGCTACTCCTACCTTCTCCAGACCAGCGACGGCCAGGTGCGCCCGACCCACTCCGTGTCGGCCGGCCTGGACTACCCCGGCGTCGGCCCTGAGCACTCCCTCCTGCGGGACGCCATGCGAGCCGAGTACGTAGCCGTCCTGGACGCCGAGGCCGTGGCGGCCTTCAGGCTCTGCGCCCGGCTGGAGGGAATCATGCCGGCACTGGAGCCGGCGCACGCCATCCACCAGGCCGGCCTGCTCGCCCGCGAGCTCGGCCCGGACGGGCGGGTGTTGGTGTGCCTGAGCGGGCGTGGCGACAAAGACATGGACTCGGTCGAGGAGTTCTCGGCAGGAGAAGCCCTCGCCGAGGAGGCGTCGGTCCTGGCCGCCTGGCCGCCGGCCGGGCGGCCGCGGAGAGGAGAAGCATGAGCAGCTCCACGCGGGCGACCAGCCGGCTCGAGGCCAGCGTTCGGGCGACCGATGACCTGAAGCTGATCCCGTACCTGATGGCGGGCTACCCGGACATCGCCGGCTCGATCGCCCAGGGCCGCGCCTACGCCAGGTCGGGGGCCGCGGCCATCGAGGTCGGCATCCCCTTCAGCGATCCGCTGGCTGACGGTCCCGCTGTGCAGAGGGCGGGCGAGGTCGCGCTGGCGGGCGGCATGACGGTGGGTGGGGCCCTGGAGATAGCGAGCCAGGTGGCCGAAGAGGGCGTCCCCGTGGTGCTGATGACCTATGTGAACCCCGTCCTGGCGTACGACACCCGGCGCTTCGCCGCCGACGCCGCCGAGGCAGGGGTCTCGGGGGTGATCATCCCGGACCTGCCAGCCGAGGAGGCGGAGCCCATAGCGGGCTGGCTGCGCTCGGCCGGCCTGGACACCATATTCCTGGTGGCGCCGACCAGCCCCGACTCGCGGCTGGCGTCGATCGCCGAGCGTTCGGGCGGCTTCGTCTACTGCGTCACGCTGCGGGGCGTGACCGGAGCCCGGGCCGAGCTTGCGCCGGGCCTGGACCGGCTTCTCGAGCGAGTGAGGCGCAGCACTCCGCTTCCGATTGCCGCCGGCTTCGGAATCTCGAAACCTGCTCACCTCGCGGGCCTGCGCGGCAAGGTCGACGCCGCGGTGGTCGCGAGCGCCCTGCTGGAAAGGGTGCACCAGGGCCTCGACCCCCTGCCTCTCATGGAGGAACTCCTGGCCGAGTGCCGGTGAGAGGGATCAGGGGAGCGACGACGGCCGCGAGCAACGACGCGGCGGCGATCGTGGAGGCGACCGCGGAGCTGCTGCAGCTGTTGGTGACGACCAACGAGGTCGACCCAGACGAGGTGGCCTTCGCCTACTTCACGACCACCCGGGACCTGGACGCCGAGTTCCCGGCCCTGGCCGCCCGCCAGATGGGCTGGCTGGACGTGCCGCTGCTCTGCGGACACGACATGGAGGTTCGTCAGCCGAACCCGCGCGGCGTCGCCCGCTGCGTGCGCATCCTGCTCCTCTACAACACGGAGCGGCCGCAGCGCGAGATGCGCCATGCCTACCTGCGCGGAGCCGCGGCCATCAAGCAGGACCTTGACTTGATGCGGGTGCGCCTGGAGGACGTGGCGGCGCCGTGATCATCGTGATGTCCCGCCTGGCAAGCGACCGCGACCTCCAGGCCGTGGTCGACCGCGTGCGCGAGATCGGCCTGCGGCCCGAGATCTCCAGGGGCGAGGACAGGGCCGTCGTGGGAGTCATCGGCGCCAACGCCTACGCGCACCGCGAGGCCTTCTCGCATCTCTCGGCGGTCCAGGAGATAGTTCAGATCACCAAGCCCTTCAAGCTGGGCAGCCGGGAGTTCCAGCCCCAGGACACGGTCGTGGACGTGGCGGGGGTGCCCGTCGGCGGTGAAGAGGTCGTGGTCATGGCCGGTCCCTGCTCGGTCGAGGGCGAGGAGATGCTGCTGGAGACCGCCCGCTTCGTCGCGTCCCGGGGCGCTCGGATACTGCGCGGGGGCGCCTTCAAGCCGCGCACCTCGCCCTACAGCTTCCAGGGACTTGGGGAGGCGGGCCTCCGGATGCTGGCGGCAGCTCGCGCCGACACGGGCCTTCGCGTGGTCAGCGAGGTGATGACGCCGTCCGACGTGGAGATGGTGGCCGGCTACGTCGACATGCTCCAGGTCGGCACCCGGAACATGCAGAACTACGCGCTCCTCCAGGAGGTCGGACGGACGGGGAAGCCGGTCCTGCTCAAGCGGGGGATGTCGTCGACCATCGAGGAGTGGCTGCTGGCGGCCGAATACGTGCTCAGCCAGGGGAATCGAAACGTGGTCCTCTGTGAGAGAGGCATCCGCACCTTCGAGCAGTCGACCCGCTTCACGCTCGACCTCAACGCGGTCCCCCTGGTCCGTGAGCTGTCCCACCTGCCGATCGTGGTCGACCCCTCGCAGGGGACCGGCCGCTGGTCGCTGGTCAGGCCGATGGCGCTGGCGGCGGTGGCGGCGGGCGCCCAGGGCGTCCTCGTGGAGGTTCATCCCAGGCCGGAGAAGGCGCTGAGCGACGGTGCCCAGTCGCTGGACTTCGAGAACTTCGAGCGCCTCGCCGGGGAACTGGGCCGACTTACGGAGGCGATCGCCGGTCAGCCGGCCTGACCCCTCCGACAACCGCCCGGTGGTGGTGAGCGGAGCTACCGGACTGCTCGGACGCGCCCTCTGCGAACGCCTGCAGGCGGACGGGATCCCGTTCCGGGTCCTCTCGCGAAACCCGGCCCGGGCCAGGAAGGTGGCCAAGGGTGGTCTCTCCTATCACCAGTGGCAGCCGATCGAGAGAGGGGGGCCCTGGGTCTCGGTGGTGGAGGGTGCGCGGGCCGTCGTGCATCTCGCCAGCCCCCTGGTGACCACGTCACGGTCCGCGACCGAGTCCAAGCAGGTGCTGTACGACACCTGCGTCGTCGGCACGCAGGGCCTGGTCTCGGCCGTCGCGCAGGCGGGGAACAGACCCCCCGCTTTCGTCTCGGCCTCGACGGTCGGCTACTACGCGCCGGATGAGGGCGGCTCGCCGGTGAGCGAGTCGGCGCCGGCCGGCGACGATTTCCTGAGCAGGCTGGCCGCGGACTGGGAGGCGGCTGCCGCGCATGTGGCCCAGTTCGGAGTCCGCCAGGTCAGCCTGCGCTCGGGCCTCATCCTGGCTTCAAAGGGAGCCCTCCGCCAGCTGCGCTGGGCCGCCCGCCTGGGGCTGGGCGGCCCGCCGCGAGCCGCCTCGGCAGGCCAGCCCTGGATCCACCTGGAGGACGAAGTCGGCCTGCTGCTCCTTGCCATCGGCGACATGCAGGTTGAGGGACCACTCAACTGCGTCGCTCCGGAGCCGGTGACCAGCGGCCAGTTCATGGCCGCTGTACGTGCACAGGTCAGGGTGGCTCGCGGCGTGCGTCCGCCCCCGTGGCTGGTCCCGGGCGCCGTGGCCGCCACCGCGGGTCGAACGGTAACTCCGGGCCGCGCCCTGGCCCTCGGCTACGACTTCCGCCACCCCTCCCTGAACCAGGCCCTGCGCTAAGAGTCTCTCCCCCGCGAGTCGGGGGAGTACCCGGCCCGTGGCCGGGGGAGGGGGTTCCGGTCGGCGTCTCGCCAGCCCTCGAAGGGCCGGGTTGCTGCAACATGTCCTGGTGCGCGTCGGGATCGTCGGCCTGGGATTGATGGGGGGATCCCTGGCGCTTGCGCTGCGAGCCCAGCGTCCGGATTGGGAGCTGTTCGGCGAGGACAGCGATCCCGCCACGATGGCTCGCGCGCTGGAACGGGGCCTGGTCGGCGCTGGGCCCGTCCGCGAGGTGGACCTGCTGGTCCTCGCGGCCCCGATTCCGGCGCTGCCCGAGCTGCTGGCCGGCCTGAGCCGGCACGGTGGAGTCGTCACGGACCTTGCCAGCACCAAGGCCCGAGTGATGGCCTGGGCCGCCGCCGCCGGCGTCGACCTGGTCGGCGGCCATCCGATGTGCGGGCGGGAGCTGTCAGGTCTGGGCGCGGCCGACGCCGAACTGTTCCGGGCCGCCCCCTGGGTGCTGACCCGGGACGAGCCGCTGGTGACCGAGCTGGTCAGGGCGGTCGGAGCGCATCCCATCTTCATGGACCCGCAGCTCCACGACGAACTGGTGGCCGGGATCAGCCACACCGCTTTCCTGCTCTCGACGGCGTATATGCTCGCCGTGGCCGGCTCGCCGCAGTGGGGAGAGATGCAGCGGGTGGCGGGGAGCGGCTTTCGCGAGATGACCCGGCTGGCGGCCGGCGACCCGCAGCTCTATGCGGCGATCGTCAGCACCAACCGCGAGTCCATCACCGAGGCGGTCAAAGCCGCCGAATCGTCGCTGGCCAGGCTGCGGCGCCACCTGGAGGCCGGCGACGGCCGGCTGA
>JALYYF010000014.1 GCA_030946725.1 Candidatus Dormiibacterota bacterium | reverse complement strand
GGATGGGGGCAGCTGGACCAACAGCATCTCCTGGGTCCAGGGCTACGACACGGTGCTCGTGCCCATGGAGAAGGCCAGTTCCCTCTTCCACGAGCGGATTCTTGCCAGGGGCGTCCGCAGCGACGAGCCCCGGTATCGCGACGCGCTGTTCCACCTGCTGATCGCGGAGACCAGCTGCTACCGCTATTGGGGCGAGGGCATCTGGACTGCCTACGGCACCGAGCTCTCCCGGCGCGCTATTGACATCGTGAGCAAAGCCGACTAGCCACTTAAAAGAGCCCGCCTGATGCGGGAAGTCGACCGCCGGTACTTGACAAGACGCCGTGGCCGCTTCGCCGGCACCGGCAAAAAAGCCCCATTGGCGCCAGAGGCGTCCACTCCACGGCTCTTACGAGTTAGAGCCGAATCCCAGCGTCCGGCGCAGAAAGCGGACCACGTCGTCTAAGACCTCGTCCTTGTTGAGCTCGTTGAGCACTTCGTGCTGCGCGCCCGGGTAGACGTGCTCTTCGGTGTTGCTGCCGCGCAGGTGCTTCATAGCCTCCCTCGTCGCGCCGAGCGGTGCCAGGACGTCACCTTCGCCGTGGATCCATAGCGTTGGCAGGACACCGAAGCCGGGTCCGGCTGCGACAGCCCGCACGCCGGCGAAGATACGCCTCCAGGGAAGGCATCCACGAATTGAGCCTGCTTCGACGCTTCGGCCGTCGCTGTGAGTTGCACCTGTGGGAGCACGCCTCGTGAGCCTGCGAACGCGCACGCGGCCGGGCGAGTTCGATCCCCTCGATTGGTGCTCGAACACTGGCAGGCGCAGGACCGCCCCATGCCGAGCATTTCCTGGCGGTGTACGCCCTTTTCCGTACCTACCAGGCGGTCACAACGCGGAGTTACGAAGTCTTGAAGCGAACAAGGGTGTTGGTCGGAATCTCAGCTCAGGCCGTGGTCAGAGTCCCGGCTCCGACGCGCCCCCGGATCAGGTCGGCGATCTTTTCGGCGATCATGATCGTCGGGGCGTTGGTGTTGCCCCGGATCACCGTCGGCATGACCGACGCGTCGACAACGCGGAGCCCTTCGACGCCGTAGACCCGCAGCTCCGGGTCGACGACCGAGCCCATTGCACAGGTGCCGACCGGGTGATAGAGGGTCTGTGTCGCGTGCTGGACGTGCTCCCAGATGTCGGCGTCGCTCTCCGAACGCGGCCAGAGGTCGAGCTTCGCGCGCTCGTGGCGAGCCATGGCCGGCTGGGTACCGATCTCCATCGCTTTGCGTACGCCGCGAACGATCGTCTCGCGGTCTTCCTCCGTGTCGTAGTAGTTGTGGCGGATGTGGGGCTTGGCGCTCGGTACCAGCGAGCGCAGATAGACCGCGCCTCGGCTGCTCGGCTTCAGCAGACAGGGGCCCCAGGTGACGGCGTGGTCGGTCGGCAGCCGTAGACCCTCGTCGGCGAACATCACGGGCGCGGCGTGGAACTGGATGTCGGGCGCCGAAAGGCCTGCGCGGCTGCGCCAGAACCCTCCTACCTCGCCGATGTTCGAGGTCAGCGGCCCGCTCCCGACGGTTTGGAGTAGCTCGACGTTGGCTGGCGTCTCGGCCGTGATCAGCGTCTCAGTGTCGGTCAGCAGGCCGACCAGGACAGCGGGATGGTCCTGGAGGTTGCGCCCGACCGGCAGGTCGGCGATCGCCTTGATGCCGTACATAGCGAGCTCGGTGGCCGGTCCGATCCCCGACAGCAGCAGGATCTGCGGCGAGCCGTAGGCGCCGGCCGAGACGATCACCTCGCGGTCGGCGCGGAAATCCCTGAGCTCGTCCTGGTGGTCGAACTCGACACCGACGGCACGGCTGCCCTCGAGCAGGAGACGGGTCGTCTGCGCGCCCGTGACTAGGTGCAGGTTCGGCCGCTGGAGCGCCGGGCGGAGGTAGGCGACGGCAGCGGAGCACCGCATCCCGTTTCGCTGGGTGAGCTGGTAGTAGCCAACGCCATCCTGCTCAGGGCCGTTGAAGTCCCCGTTGCGAGCCAGGCCGGTCTGCTCCGCGGCCTCGACCCAGGCGTCCATCAGCTGATGCCGAGAGCGGCCTTCCCTCACCGGCAGCGGGCCTCCGGTGTTGTGCAGCTCGGTGGCGCCCCGCTCGTTGTCTTCGGCCTTCAGGAAGTACGGCAAGACGTCCTTCCAGCCCCAGCCCTCGAGGCCGAGCGCGGCCCATTCCTCGAAGTCGAGTCGGTTGCCGCGCATGTAGATCATGGCGTTCATCGAGGAGGAGCCGCCTAGCATCCGCCCACGGGGCAGGTAGACGGTGCGGCCGTCCAGGTGCGGCTCGGGATCGGTCTGGTAGTCCCAGTCCCACTTGGACTTGAAGAGCTTGCCGAACGCGGCCGGCACGTGAATCTCCATCGCGGTGTCGGCGGCGCCCGCCTCCAGCAGCGCAACCCGAACGGAAGGGTCCTCGGTCAGCCTTGAGGCAAGAACGCAGCCGGCCGAGCCGGCTCCCACGACCACGTAGTCGAAGGTCTCAGCCATGAAGTCCCTCCCCGCGATCCCAATCGCGATCATCCAGAGCTGTCGGCAAGCACAAGGTATTACAGAATCGCCTCCCATGGGGCCCCTCGGAATCTGCACGGAGCGAACGCAGAGCGCCTTTTTGGGTCGGCAGCCGCGGACACGAAGATACGACCGCCTGCGGCGTCTCTGGTTGTCTGGATCGCCTTCCCTCCATCTTGCTGGCCGCTGATGACGCGCCTGGCGACCACGATCACGAAGTAGTATCCGCAGCAGCGGCATGGTCCGAGTCGACGTCCTCGTTGTAGGCGGTGGCCTCCAGGGACTCCTCATGCTTGACCAATTCGCTTCGGCGGGCCGCTCGTGTGCACTCGTGACGACATCGAATCTCGGTGATGGGCAGACGGTCCACTCGCATGGTTTGCTCAACACCGGCTTCGGGTTCGCGGGCCCCGAGCTGCGGGAAATTCGCGATCGGCTGGTGCTGCCCTCGCTTCAGCGACTGAGCGTCGAGACCTACGGCGATTGGTTTCTGTTGAGCCCCGAGGAGGTGGAGGTTGGCACCCCCGAGTCAGCCGACAGCCTCCCACCGGGATTCGATCCCGGCAGGGCCCAGCTGCGGCGGCTGGCAGAGCTGAACTTTCCCAAGCAGCGGCTGATCGCGGCGCTTCACGGACGATACCGGGACCGTATTGTCCGTGGTCGGGCTGCGGATTGGCGTGGGTCGGGGTCGATCGAAAGCGTCGAGGTCGAGATCGATGCGGGCCGAGAGCACGTGACCTTTGCACCCGTCATCGTGGTCGTCGCGACCGGTACCGGCACCAAGCGGCTCGTCACCGCGCTGGCTGGCCGGAGCGGCCAGTTCGACAAGATCCGCCACCGGCGCGTCCACATCGTGTGCGTGCGGGGGCCGGCCGAACTTCTACCGGCTGCCAGCCTGCTTTCGACCCAGCACGGGCTGAACCTGGTAGCGCACCGGCAGGACCGAATGGTCACCTGGTACTCGACCCCCTTCCAGGCCGACGATCCCCACTTCGAGGACGTGCCCGATGATGCTGAGGCGGTGCCCGATCCTGATGTCGTCGTCGGTGGTTTCAAGCGGCTGGAGATGGTCTATCCGTCGCTGGGCCGCGTCCCCGAACTTCGGTTCACGGCCTATGCCGGGTTCCGGCAGGACCTCGGCGAAACCGTCGGGACTCGCACCTTCGAGCGAGTCGAGGGCTTCGACAACCTATACGCGGCACTTCCGTCTCTGGCCGTCAACGCCTGGGCGAACGCAGAGGATGCGGGTCGGCTGATCGGGTCGTTCGGCGCCCCCACTCCCCAGCCGGACACTCCGGGCGCGGCTGTCCGGGTGGCGCAGAACCGCGAGGACCGACCCGGCGTCCGGTGGTCGACCTGGAACGAGCTGATTGCGGCTCGGCGGCCGGCACCAGGTTGATGGAGGTCACGAGCCGCTGCGCCTGGAGCTCGCGCGGCTCCGAGAGTCGCAGGTGATCAAGCGGCTCCGCGCGCACGCCATGGCCGACCACACCAGCAGGTAGACGTCGGCCGCCAGATCGAGTAGGGACGAGCCGATCGTAAAGGCGCCCGGTCTGGTTCACGTCTGACAGCAACCAGCCGAAGACATAGTCGCGCTGGACGTTGCTCGGTTGAGCCTCGAGCGCCTCTGCCTTCGACCTGATCTCGTCTCTCTCGATCACGGCCCCGTCGGTAGCGCTGGGAGCTTCGTTTTGGAGGCGGGCAGCAACCAGGCATTCTGGCCCTAGCGCTTGTGACCTAAGACCGCAGGAGCTGGAGCGGGTTGGTGTCAAAAATGGTCGCGCGACCCCAGTGTCAGCGGGGGACTATGTGATATTCGAACTTAGAATGAGCCGGCTGTGGGCCGGGCAGGAGTCGAACCTGCACAGCTTTCGCGGCGGTTTTACAG
>JALYYF010000005.1 GCA_030946725.1 Candidatus Dormiibacterota bacterium | reverse complement strand
GAGCTCCTGGAGGCCCAGCTGATACGTGCTCGAGACGCGGAAACGGCGGAAGCCCATGGCGTGGTTGATCGCCAGCATGGAGGCGTTGGAGCCGGCGTTCTCGGTCGTTATGAAGATGGTCTCGGGATGCACGGCGCGGACGTGCACCAGCATCGCCGCCTTCAGCCACTTGCCCAGTCCGCGGCCGCGGGCGCTGGGTCGGACACCGGTGAAGAACTGGTGCACGAAGCCTGGCTCGTACGGATGCTTGACGACGTCGGTCATGCCGGAGATGGTCCCGTCGCTCTCTCGGGTAAGGCAGACGTGATGCTGCGAGCCGAACATGTCGAGGCGTCCGTACCACTCGTTCAGCGTGTCCGTGGTCTGGACTATGTCGCCATGGTCGAGTCCCTCGAAGGGCATCGTGTTCAGCAGCTCCGTGCCGACGCGGGTGAACTCCTCGCGGCGCTCCTCCGGCAGCCGGTTCGGGTAGAGCTCCATGTGCGTCCCCGGAGATCGGGCCTCCCCCTCGCGCACCCAGCCGGCGACCATGTCCCAGTCGACCTCGCGCAGGTCGAGGCGGCTCTCGGCCTCCGAGTAGCGCGGCTCACTGCCGAGCCGGCGGAGGAAGGCGTGCCCGGTCTCGTCGTGAGTGTCCACGGTCAGCAGGCGGGCGCCGTAGCGCTCCATGAGCTGGACCAGCACGGGGATCCAACCGCTCCCGATTCCCTGCCGCCGAGCCTCGGCCAGGACCCAACCCTCCGCGAACAGCAGATGCTTGTTGGTCTCGTACTCGGGCGAGAGCGGAGTCATGGTGCCCGCGTAGAGCTCAGCCACCACCCGTCCGTCTCGAAAGACCAGCCAGCGGTGGTCCGCCATGTACGGGTCGCCGCGCCTCAGCCGCCGCTCGACGACGTCGTCCGGAGTCTCGGGATCCTCCGGACTCTCCTCCAGGTGGCGGTGGTGACGGAAGTCGTGGTAGGCCTTCCATTCCTCAAGCGAGGCGGAAGCCGGTTCGAACACCTTCATGTGCTGCGACGTAGATTGTGCCTGCCCGGCGGCCTTGCCATAGGCTCGGATTTGGATCCGAGCCCCCTATGGGGTCAGGAACACCGCCGCCAGTGGAGGCACCGTCACCTTCAGGGAGTAGGGGCGGCCGTGCCATGGCACTTCCTCGGCCTCGACGCCGCCCTGGTTGCCCAGGCCTGAGCCGCCGTAGATCTCGGAGTCGCTGTTCAGCACTTCCCGCCAGTACCCCGGTCCCGGGACGCCCAGCCGGTACTCGGATCGAGGTACCGGCGTGAAGTTGAAGACGCCGAGCACGTGCTGGCCATCGGATGAGGACCGGAGGAACGACAGCACCGACTGCTCCCAGTCGCTGGCGTCCACCCATGAGAACCCGGCGGGGTCGAAGTCCAGCCCGTGGAGGGCGGGGTAGTCCGCGTAGAAGCGGTTGAGGTCGCCGACCCAGCGCTGGATGCCCTGGTGGGCAGGGTCCTTCAGCAGGCTCCAGTCCAGCGAGCCGTCATGGGCCCACTCCGACCACTGCCCGATCTCGCCGCCCATGAAGAGCAGCTTCTTGCCAGGGGTGGCCCACTGCCAGCCGAACAGCAGCCGCAGGTTGGCGCGCTTCTGCCAGTCGTCGCCTGGCATCTTCCCGAGCAGGGAGCCCTTGCCGTAGACCACCTCGTCGTGCGACAGCGGTAGCACGAAGTTCTCCGTGAAGGCGTAGACGGCCCGGAAGGTCAGCTCGTTGTGGTGGAACTTCCGATGCACGGGCTCGTGCTGCATGTAGTCGAGCGTGTCGTGCATCCAGCCCATGTCCCACTTCATTCCAAAACCCAGCCCCCCGACGTAGGTCGGCCGCGAGACCATCGGCCAGGCGGTCGACTCCTCGGCCATCGTCTGGACGTCGGGGAAGGAGCCGTACACCGCGGTGTTGAGCCGCCGCAGGAAGTCGATCGCCTCCAGGTTCTCGCGACCCCCGAACTCGTTCGGCTCCCACTGGCCTTCCTTGCGGTTGTAGTCGCGGTAGAGCATGGAGGCCACCGCGTCGACGCGGAGCCCGTCGGCGTGGTAGCGGTCCAGCCAGAAGAGGGCGCTGGAGATCAGGAAGCTCTGTACCTCGTGACGGCTGTAGTTGAAGACGTAGGAGCCCCATTCGGCGTGGAATCCCCGGCGAGGGTCGGCGTGCTCGTAGAGATGGGTGCCGTCGAAGTAGGCGAGGCCGTGCTCGTCTGTGGGGAAGTGCGAGGGCACCCAGTCGAGGATCACTCCGACGCCACGCTGATGCAGCTGGTCCACCAGCTTCATGAAGTCCTGTGGCGTTCCGTAGCGGCTGGAAGGCGCGAAGAAGGCGGTCGACTGATAGCCCCAGGAACCGAAGAACGGGTGCTCCATGATGGGCAGGAACTCGACGTGGCTGAAGCCCATCTCCTGGGCGTAGTCCGCCATCTGGCCGGACAGCTCCCAGTAGTTCAGCGAGCGGTTTCCCTCCTCCGGCACGCGACGCCACGAACCGGTGTGCACCTCGTAGATCGAAAGCGGCGCCTGCGCGGAGTTCCGGCGATGTCGGTTCCGCATCCAGTCAGCGTCCTCCCAGCTGTAGTCGAGGTCCCAGATGACCGAGGCGGTCTTGGGTGGCGTCTCGGTCCTGAAGGCGAAGGGGTCGGCCTTCTCCACCCGGTAGCCGCTGTCGCGGTTGTGGATCTGATACTTGTAGACCGCCCCCGGTCCGATGTCTGGGATGAACCCCTCCCAGATCCCGGACGACCCGCGTGCCTGGAGCGGGTTGGACTGGCCGTTCCAACCGTTGTGGTCACCGATCACCGAGACCCGGGCGGCGTTGGGTGCCCAGACCGCGAACCAGGTGCCGCCCTTGACGGGATGCGAACCGAACTTCTCGTAAAGGCGGAAGTGGCTGCCCTCATTGAAGAGGTAGAGGTCCTGATCGCTGATCGGGCTCTGCTTGGGATCTGCTCTCATTTCAGCAACCTCGTGAGGCCCCGAAGCGGGATACGCACCCAGGGCGGCCGGTTGTCGAGCTCATATCGAGTCTCGTAGAGGGCCTTCTCGATGAGCATGGCGTCCAGGAGGAGCTCGCGCTCCACGAGTGTCGGGGACGCGAAAGGCGCCCCCCCGGCGGTAGCCCAGTAGGCGGTCAGAAAGGCGCGCGACGCCCTGTCAGCCCACTCCTCGCCGAAGTCGACCTTGGCGGTCTCGGCGGCGTAGGTGAAGGAGCGCAGCATCCCAGCCACGTCCTTGCTGGCCCAGCGCTTCAACCGCCGCTCCGCGAGCGGGCGCAGCGGCTCGCCTTCGAAGTCCACGATCACGTAGTCGCCACCGGTGAACAGCACCTGGCCAAGGTGGTAGTCGCCGTGGGTACGAATCCGCTTGGCGGCGATTGGCCGGTCGAGCAGCGCCTTCAGCCGCGGCAGCAGGTTGGGCTCCAGCTCCAGTACGCGCTCAGCCTCCGCGCGGGCCTCCTCCGGGAGCGAGCTGAGCTGGCGGCGAAGCTGTCTCATCACCCCGAGTCCGAGTCCCCGGGTGGACTGGTAGACGGATCGCGTGGAAAGCATGGTGGTCGGTTCCGGGGCAAAGGCCGGGTCTTCGCTGTCGGAGGCGAGGGTGATGTGCATCTCCGCGGTCCGGCGGCCCAGCAGGGAGGCGAAGGTCTCGTAGTGCTCGATGGCGCCGCGGTCGCCCCTCGCCAGCTCGTCGAGGGCCTGCGACCAGCCGTCGCCCTGGTTCGGCACGTAGGCCTGCAGCATGGCCAGCGCCGAGGTCTGTTCCCGCCCGCGGCCACGACGGTAGAGCAGAGCGCCGGCGACGGGCGAGACGTTGGCGAACCCGTGATCTGTCAGGAAGTGGGACACCTCGAGGTCGGGGTTGATGCCCTCCTCGATACGCCGGAAGAGCTTGAGGATCAAACGCTCGCCGAATATGACGGAGTTGTTGGACTGCTCCGCGCCGGAGACGTGGGGAGCCAGCTCGCCACCACCGCTGCGCAGTCGGTTGAACGCCGGGGTGCGCACGCCCAGGAGTGCGCCGACGCGACCACGGAAGCGCCGCCGGCGGCCGATCGCGTCCAGTAGCGCGGCATTGAACTCGGCCTCGCGCAGAGCGTCGATGACCGTTCCATCTGCGCTCCGGCAGAGCGGCATGGCGTATGTCTCCGGGTCGCCGTCCCGGTATCGCACCTCGGCCATCTTCACCTGGGCGCCCCCCAACGGCACCGAATCGATGATCGCCGTCTCGGCTATCCGGCGGCTCTTGCTTCGGAACCATCGCTGCTTGGGCAGGTAGCGCGGCAGCGCCCGCTCCAGCTCACGGTCTTGCAGCGTAAGTGCGGGACCGGGGCTGTCCTGCGCCTGCTCGGGCCTGGGCGGCTCGAGCAGGAACCAGACGAAGCTGTGCGAGGTGAGCGTGATCGGATACGGCTGGTCGCCCACGGCTGGGAACTCGGCGCGCCCGAACAGTTCCACCGGCACCGCTCCCCGGAAGGGGGACAGGTCGAGGGTGGTGAACTGCGTGAAGCGGGAGAGGTTGACCACCACCAGGATCTGCTCGTCCCCTTGCTGGCGGATGAAGGCCAGCACCTTGCGGTTCTCCGGATGCAGGAATTCGATGCTGCCGCGGCCGAAGGCCGGGTGCCGCCGGCGCATCGCGATCAGGCGCTTCATCCAGTTCAGCAGCGAGAGCTGGTTCGCCTCCTGGGCCTCGACGTTGACCGTCTCGTAGTGGTACTCGGGGTCGGTGATCACCGGCTCGTAGAGGCGCTGACGGTTGGCGCTGGAGAAGCCGGCATTGCGGTCGCCGCTCCACTGCATCGGCGTGCGCACGCCCTGCCTGTCGCCGAGGTGGATGTTGTCGCCCATCCCGATCTCGTCGCCGTAGTAGATCACCGGCGTGCCCGGCAGCGAGAAGAGCAGGACGTTCATCAGCTCGATGGTTCGCCGGTTGTTGTTCAGCAGCGGCGCCAGCCGTCGCCGGATGCCCAGGTTGATCCTGGCCTCGGGATCCCGCGTGTAGGCGCGGTACATGTAGTCGCGTTCCTCGTCGGTCACCATCTCCAGCGTCAGCTCGTCGTGGTTGCGGAGGAACATCGCCCACTGCGCGGTGGGCGGGATGGGCGGCGTCTGGTCGAGGATGTCGATGATCGGGAAGCGGTCCTCCATGCGCAGGGCCATGAAGAGCCTGGGCATGACCGGGAAGTGGAAGGCCATCTGACATTCGTCGCCGACCCCCTCACCGAAGTAGCTGACTGCGTCCTCGGGCCATTGGTTCGCCTCCGCCAGCAGCATCCGGTTGGAGTAGTTGGCGTCGATGTGAGCGCGGAGCTGCTTCAGGAACTCGTGTGACTCGGCGAGGTTCTCGCAGTTCGTTCCCTCCCGCTCGATGAGGTAGGGAATGGCGTCCAGCCGGAGCCCGTCGATGCCCATTCGCAGCCAGTGGTCGACCACCTTGAAGATCGCTTCCCGGACGCGCGGGTTGTCGAAGTTGAGGTCCGGCTGATGGGAGTAGAAACGGTGCCAGTAGTAGGCCTGGGCGACCGGGTCCCAGGTCCAGTTGGAGGTCTCGAAGTCCTTGAAGATGATGCGCGCCTCGCTGTAGCGCTGGTCGGTATCGCTCCACACGTAGAAGTCTCGCCAGACGCTGCCCTTCGGGGAGCGGCGGGCGCGCTGGAACCAGGGGTGCTGGTCCGAGGTGTGGTTGCACACGAGCTCGGTGATCACCCTGAGGCCGCGCTTGTGGGCCTCCCGCACCAGCCGCCGGATGTCGGCGACGCGTCCGTATGCCGGGTTCACGTTGAAGTAGTCGGAGATGTCGTACCCGTCGTCCCGAAGCGGGGAAGGGTAGAAGGGCAGGATCCAGATGGCGGTGGCACCCAGGTTGGCGATGTGGTCGAGCTTCTGGATCAGCCCGGGAAAGTCGCCGATACCGTCGTCGTTGGAGTCCCTGAACGAGCGCACGTGAAGCTCGTAGATGACGGCGTCCTTGTACCAGAGCGGATCATCGCCGAGCAGGGTGGGTGTCGTCCGGGCGGGGAACCGGCGTGCCGTCCGCGCGTCCGGGCGGGATTTCACGGGCGGTTCTTCCAACCGGAGGGCGGCCTGGCGACGCTCCGCTTCGTCCGGGCCCGAGGGTGTCCGGATCAGCTGCTCGGTCATCTCCCGGAGACAGCCCTCTCACGTAGATGGAGCCGGCGATGGGCAGGATGAGCTCGTCGCCGGGTAGCTCTCGACTGCCGAGAAATGCCCCTAAGCAGCGGCTCCACTCCTTCCCATAAGTGATTCCAGTGTCGGGAGATGCAGCCGGCCCCCGGCTTCGCCAGGGGCCTTCCCACTCCCACCTTCCACTGATTCTCGCACCCCGGGTGCGCGTACGTGAGACGAGCTTGGGGTCCGCACTGACGGCGGCCCGTTTGACGCTCGCGGACGGCCCACGTGAGCTCCCGAGGTTTGGACTTCCCGACGAATAGCTATAATCTTCCACGAGGCCGTCCAGCGAGACGGTTGATAACGCGCGCTCAGGTCCTCTCTCCCCGTCGTTGGAACGGTGTCCTAGCAGTCGCAGCAGCAGAAGAGGAAGAGAGGGGAAACAGCAACGCAGGAGCGCGTCTTGAACAGTTTTTCCGACGCGGGGTTGGACCCGCGCACCCTGGCGGCACTCGCCGCCGCAGAGATAAATTCGCCCGTGCCGGTGCAGGCCGAGGCGATCCCCGCCCTCCTGGAAGGGCGTGACGCCGTCATCCAGGCGCCGACCGGTTCGGGCAAGACACTTGCCTTCCTGGTCCCGCTCGTGGAGGGCATCAGGAAGCCGGGGCCGGGCCCCAGAGCACTGGTGGTGACTCCTACCCGTGAACTGGCCATGCAGGTCAGCGAGGTGTTGAAGACCCTCGATCACGGGGCCCGCGCAGCACTGCTGTACGGGGGAGTCGGATACGCAACACAAACGGCCGCCCTCAAACAGGGCGCCGACATCGTCATCGGAACTCCAGGCCGGATCCTCGACATGATCGGTCGCAAGCTTCTCTCGCTCAGCCGGGTCGAGTATCTCGTCCTCGACGAGGCCGACGAGATGCTGGACGCCGGGTTTGCGCCAGACGTCGAACGAATCCTCCGCCTCACCTATCAGCCCCAGACGGTGCTGGCCTCGGCGACGATGCCGGCCTGGGTGGAAGAGGTGGTGTCGCGGTATCTGGACGAACCGAAGCGGGTCCAGATCGCAACCGACGACGAGGTGCAGCTCGAGCACGGGCTGGTGCGCGTCGAGCGTGATCGCAAGGTTGCGGTCCTGGCGCGGCTCCTTCAGAAGCTCGAGGGCACGGCCATCGTCTTCGGACGGACCAAGCACGGCGTGAGCAAGCTGAATCGGGACCTCCGCCGGCTGGGCATCCACTGTGCGGAGCTGCAGGGAGACCTCTCCCAGCAGGCTCGTGACCGCACCATGGCGGCCTTCCGCCAGGGACGCCTGCAGGTCCTGGTCGCCACCAACGTGGCGGCTCGCGGCCTGGACATCAGCCAGGTCACCCTGGTCGTGAACTTCGAGCTGCCCGATTCGCCGGACTGGCTGACGCATCGAGTCGGCCGGACCGCTCGGATGGGCGAGCGTGGCTGGGCCCTCACCTTCCTCAGCCCGGAGGATCAGCGGCTCTGGCAGCGGCTGCGCCGTGAGGGTGCTCCGGACCTGCAGGCGGTGGACGTCGCCGGCCTGCTGGAGGGCGGTCCCTGGCGCTACCTCGAGCACGAGGCGCCTCGCCCGGCCGTGTCGAGGCCGGCGGCTGACGGTGGTCGCTCGCGCCGGCGCCGGTCCAACCGGCCGCGCCGGGGGCAGCCGATTCCCTCGTCCCGGGCCAGCTAGGGAGCTGAGCGGCGCCGGCGGCCCAAACGGGCCTCCGTGGCCGCTGGGGCTCAGCAGATCCGGGGCAGCGGGTCTCCGATCAGCATGTCTACGACGCGGGAGCCTCCGAAAGCGGTGTGCATGAACACCATGCCCGGAGGCTCCGCGCGCACCTCTCCGATCACGGCGGCCAGCTGACCGAGCGGGTGCTGGCGGAGGGCGGCGAGCACCGCCTGCGCGTCCTGGGCGGCCACGACCGCCACCAGCTTGCCTTCGTTGGCCATGTACAGCGGGTCGATGCCGAGGATCTCGGCCGCGCCCCGCACCTCGTCGCGGATCGGTATGGCCTCCTCGCGCATGGCAACCGCCAGCTGGGCCTCGACGGCGAGCTCGTTGAGAACCGTGGCGACTCCGCCACGTGTCGCGTCGCGCATGAGATGGACGTCACCCGCCGCCATCGCAATCGAGCAGAGCTCGTTGAGTGGAGCGGTATCGGACTCCAGGTCGGTCTCCAGCTCGACGTCGCCGCGCGCCAGCATGATGGCCGTACCGTGGTCGCCGATCGTCCCCGAGACGAGCACGGCGTCGCCCGCATTGACCCTCTCGGCCCCCAGCCGAGCGGGCTCGGCCACCACCCCGACGCCGGTCGTGTTCACGAAGAGCAGGTCGCCCTTGCCCCGCGGCACCACTTTGGTGTCGCCGGCGACGAGGCGCACGCCGGCCATTCGGGCGGCCGCCGCCATCGACTCGACCACCCGTCGGAGCGTCTCCACCGCCAGGCCTTCTTCGAGGATGAAGCCGGCCGTGATGCAGAGCGGCGTGGCGCCGGCCACGGCCAGGTCGTTGACCGTCCCGTTGACCGCGAGCTCCCCGATGTCGCCGCCCGGGAAGAACAGGGGGGAGACCACGTAGGTGTCCGTCGTGACGGCCAGGCTGGTGCCATCCACGTCCACACGCGCGGAATCGCCGCTCAGGTTGCCGAAGGCCGGGCGGAAGAGTGCTTCTATCAAGGTGTGCGACGCTTTGCCGCCCGCGCCGTGGGACATGTTGATCGTCTCGTCGCGCAGTCGCGGCGCCCGGCGGCGGATCGTCTCGATGCGGTCCAGCACCTCCTGCTCGGACCACTTGCCGACCCGCGAGGAGTCGCTTGCCGGCACTACTGCAGCACCTTGAGGCGGGATTCCGCCCTCGAGAAGCGGCCAAAGTTGTAATAGGCGGCGCAGGCGCCTTCCGATGACACCATGCAGGTGCCGATCGGAGTCTCCGGTGTGCAGGCGGTCCCGAAGACCTTGCATTCCCAGGGCTTGAGGACGCCCTTCAGGACCTCACCGCACTGGCAGGCCTTCGGGTCCGCAACCCGGACGCCGGGGACCTCGAAGCGAAGCTCGGCGTCGAGATGGGCGTACTCGTCACGCAGCGCGAGGGCCGACAGCGAGATGAAGCCCAGGCCTCGCCACTCGAAGTGGGGGCGCAGTTTGAACACCTGCCGGACGACCTCCAGCGCCCGCGGGTTGCCGTCGTCGCGGACGATCCTGCCGTACTGGTTCTCGACCTCGCAGCGGCCCTCGTTCACCTGCTGGATGACCATGTAGACGCCCTGCAGGATGTCGAGGGGCTCGAAGCCCACCACGACCACCGGCTTGCCATAGCGCTTGGCCACGAAGTCATAGGGCCGGATCCCGACCACCGCGCTCACGTGGCCTGGACCCAAGAACCCGTCCAGGCGGAGATCGGGGGAGTCGAGGATGGCCTTCATCGGCGGCACGATGGTCACGTGGTTGCAGAAGACCGAGAAGTTGGAGACGCCGTCCTCGGCCGCGCGCAGAATGGTCAGTGCCGTGGAAGGCGCGGTGGTCTCGAAGCCGATGGCGTAGAACACGACCTCCCGGGCCGGGTTCTCCCTGGCGATCTTCAGCGCATCCAGCGGGGAGTAGACCATGCGGACGTCGGCGCCCTCGGCCTTGGCGTCGAGCAGGGAGCCGGCGCTTCCGGGCACCCGCATCATGTCGCCGAAGCAGGTGAAGATGACGCCCCGGGTCTTCGCCACCGCGATGCCGTCGTCCACCCGGCCCATGGGTATGACGCACACAGGGCAGCCGGGACCGTGCACCAGCTCTACGTTCGCAGGCAGCAGGTCCTCGATGCCGTACTTGTAGATCGTGTGCGTATGGCCGCCGCAGACCTCCATGATCTTCCAGTCGTGGCCGGCCGATTCACGCGCTATCCGCTTCGCCAGCGCGGCCGCCACCTTCTGATCGCGAAACTCGTCGACGAACTTCATCTGTCCTCCTCCAGCCCCCGGACGAGAGCGTGGTAGATCGTCGCCTGGGCCTCCTGGATGCGGGGAATGTAAGTGCTGTCGGTCACCAGCAGATGGTCGAGGCCGTCTTCCCGCTTCAGGTCGCCGCCGCCGTAGCCCGCCAGGGCGATGGTCGCAAGGCCCTGCTTGCGCGCCTGGCGGAGCGCCCGCAGCGCATTGGCGGAACGCCCGCTGGTGGTGATGCCGACGGCCACGTCACCCGGGCGGCCGAGTGCTATCACCTGGCGGGCGAAGATCTCCTCGAAACCGACGTCGTTCCCGATCGCTGTTATCACCGCGGGCTCACCTGAGAGGTCGAGCGCGGGCACCCCGATCGACTGGAGGTCCGCTGCCAGGTCGGCCGCGTCGGTCGCGCTGCCGCCGTTGCCGAAGGTGAGCACCGTGGCCCCGGCCCGCACCCGAGGCCTCAGGGTCGCCGTCAGCGCCTCCTCCACCGCGTCGAGGGGGGTCGCCCGCCGGATGGCCGCGACCTCTTCCCACTTGATCACCACCGAGCGAGCCACGTCGGCGAGGACGGTCGCCGCGTCCACGGCCTCGTTGGTGAGGAAGGGGTAGAACTCCTGCGAGAACTGATCGATCGGCTTGACGCGATCGATCGCCACGCCGCCGTGGCAGAGCAGGAGGTCCCCGAGCTTGGGCGCCTCGATGAGCGAAACGTCCACCTCCTCCTCGCCGAGGGGGGTCCGCACCAGGCCTCGTGAGCCCTCGAGCGTCAGCAGCGAGCCCTGGACGGCGACGTCGCCGCAGGTGAGGCAGACCTCCTCGGCGGAGCCTTCGCTGAGCAGACCTTCGTGCTCGAAGAAGACGTGGACGAGCTCCCAGAGCTCGTGGTACGCGGTCTCCAGGATCTCCTGGCCCACGAAGGCGTCCTCCGTGTCGACCTGGAAGACCTGCTCGTCGACGACCATCTCCGTCGGCCGAACCCGCATCCGGATGTCCTTCGCGCCCGCCATCGCGTCCAGCCAGCGGGCGTCCGGGACGGCCACCGCGGGCAGCGCCCGTTTACCCACCAGGACGGGATGGATGAACTCGACAGCGTTGTGCTGGGCATCGCTGAAGGACGCGCCGGCGTCACCGTGCACGAAGAGGCGGCCCCCGCCGTGGAAGCGGCGGGCCATTCCCCAGCAGGCGCTGGCCAGCTCGGGGGCACGCGCCGCGAAAAAACGATCCCCGGCTTGCTGTACCTGCTCGTAGTGGCGGCGAACCGCTGAGCTCACTCGCATGCGGCCACCCACGCCTGGCCCAGGCTCAGGCCTCCGTCATTGGTCGGGACCTGTTCGTTGGCGTAGGGGAGCAGCCCCGCCTGGCGCAGACCGTCGACGCAGGATTCCAGCAGGCGCCGGTTCTGGAAGCAGCCGCCTGAAAGGGCGACCTGGCGGAGGCCGGTGCGCCGGCAGGCGTTCACGACGGCGTGGGCGACGGAGTTGTGGAAGATCGCCGCCAGCCGTTCGACGGGCTCGGCCCTCCGAGCGGCGAGCTCCTGGAAAAGCCGGCGGTTCTCCGCAAAGTCGAGCTCCAGCCACTCGCTCATGTCGGGGTCGGCGGCCGCCTCCAGGCGCGCGGCGGCCTCGCCCTCGTAGCTGGAGAGTTGGCAGACCCCGAGCAGGCTGGCCACGGCGTCGAACAGACGTCCCATCGATGAGGTGAGTGGGGTGCTGGGCGACCGGGCCAGCCTCCGCACGAGATCGAACCGCCTGCGGTCAACGCCGGCCGGCGCCTCCTCGAGGCCGTAGGCGGCGGCCATCCGCCAGCCCTCTCGGGCGCAGAGGTCGCCGCCGGGCAGCGAAACCGGCTCCAGGTGTGCGGCCCGCTGGTAGCGGCTGCCCTCGCAGACCAGGATCTCGCCCCCCCACACGCTCCCATCATGACCCAGGCCCACGCCGTCGAGCGCGACGCCCACGACGGGGCCGTCGAGGCGATGCTCGGCGATCACGCTGGCGATGTGGGCGTGGTGATGCTGGACTCGGATCGGGTCCCCGGGGTCCGCCAGCCGCTCCGCGATCCGCGTGGAGGCATAGTCGGGGTGGAGGTCGCACGCGACCCGCCCTGGTAAAACGTGGAACATCTGTTCGTAGCGATCCAGGCTCTCCTCGTAGCTGCGAACGGTGAGGAGGTCGTCGAGGTCTCCGACGTGCGGGCCGGCGAAGGCCTGCCCGTCCCGGCCCACCGTGAACGCTGCCTTGAGGTGCGCACCGGCCGCGATGACCGGCGGTCCGGGCGGCAGAGGCAGGGGAGCCGGCGCAAGACCCCTGGCCCGGCGCAACACCCGCGGCGCCCCCGCGTAGACCCTGACCACCGAGTCGTCGTAGCGGGCGGCGATCGGCCGGTCGTGAGACAGGAAGACATCTGCGATCGCCCCGAGGCGCTGACGGGCCTCGTCATCCTCGCGGCAGATCGGTTCCTCGCTCAGGTTGCCGCTCGTCATCACCAGCGGCCCGCCGAAGTCGGCCAGCAGCAGGTGATGGAGCGGGGTGTAGGGGAGCATGACTCCGTGCTCCGCAAGCCCCGGAGCGACGCCCTGGGCGAATCCCAGCTGCAGGCCGACCAGGACGACCGGAGCGGCCGGTGAGCGGAGCTCTCTCCACTCCTCAGGCGTGGCAACGATCTCGGTGGTCATCACCGCGAAGGGCTTGGCCGGGCGGCGCTTCCGCTCCCGGAGGCGGGCGACCGCCGACTCCGAGCGGGCATCGCAGGCCAGCTGGTATCCACCCAGGCTCTTGAGGGCCACGATCAGGCCGGCCTTGAGCGCGGCCAGCGCTTCGGTCGGCGGCAGCGAGAGCTGCGGGCCGCAGTCCCAGCAGGCGATCGGCTGAGCATGGAAGCGGCGGTCCAGCGGATCCTCGAACTCTCGCCGGCACCGGCTGCACATCTCGAAGCGGCGCATGGTCGTGTTCGGCCTGTCGTAGGGCAGGCGCTCGATCACGGTGAAGCGGGGACCGCAGTTCGTGCAGTTGATGAAGGGGTAGCGGTGGCGCCGGTCACCTGGGTCGAAGAGCTCGCGAAGGCAGTCGGCACAGGTCGCCGCGTCGGGTGCGACAGGCTGAAAGTCGTCCTGCAGCGGCCGGCTGGCCTCGATCGTGAAGCCTTGCTGACCCAGGACCGGGATGGTGGAGGTCTCGACCGCCTCGATCCGCGCCAGGGGCGGCGGCTCCGCCCGCAGCGCGGCGACGAATCCCGCCAGCTCCGGCGCGGCGCCCTCGACCTCGATCTCGACCGGCCCGGCGGAGTTGCGGACCCAGCCGCCCAGGCCATGGCGGAGCGCGACCCGATACACGAAGGGCCGGAAGCCGACCCCCTGCACCGTCCCCCGAACCCTGACCGACAGCCGGCTGCGGTCCCCCTGGACGTCACGGGCATCGCCCGCGGCTGCCGCGGGGCCGGGTCCAGGCGACGGCGTCGACGCCCTGGCCGCGGCCGTCCGGAGGTTCCCACTCATCACAGAGACCCCGACCTTCAGGAGTCCTCGCGGTCAGCAACGATGCGCGCCTGTACGGTGACCTTGGGGCCGACCTTCAGCGCAAGGAACCTTGGCGGGTTCACGTCGAAGTCCCGCATGTCGAACGAGTGCTCACCTTCCACGACCAGCCGCCGGCCCTCGAGGCGCATGCGGAAGTCCCCTTCGAAGGACTGCGTACGGCCACGTGCGGTGACCCTGAACGCGGCCCGGCACCTGTCCTGGCCCTCGAACTGCCAGGCCCGGTCCACGACGACCTCGATGAGCGGGTGCTTCCGGGGATCGAGGCGCCTCTGCATTTCCATGTCCTGCAGCCGGTTGCCGGACCGGATCCCCTCGACCGGCACCTGCAGGCGAGCGCCGTGGGCAGCCTCGAACCTCGGGACGCCGTTCCCGTCCAGCTCGCCGTCGATCGCACCGGCCACCGTTCGGGTCTCCGCATGCAGGTTGTGCACGCTCGAGCGCATCAGCGTGGACACGCTCGAGGCGCCGGGCTGGACCCTGTACCTGGTCACATGTTGCGCAGCTTGAGATAGCGCTCGATGTCCTTCGCGTTGATCGCGGCCATCACGGCG
>JALYYF010000525.1 GCA_030946725.1 Candidatus Dormiibacterota bacterium | reverse complement strand
GTGCCCACCTCAGGGCTTGAGTCGAGGCAGGCCGGCCAGCAGCAGCAGCACAGCACCGATCATCGCGAACGGCAGGATCGGCAATGCGTTCAGGGTGCCGAGGCCGTGGGCCCCGCCGCCCATCCCGGTGTGCGCGGCACCTTCGGGGACCTGGTCTGCGGTCATAGCGTCGTAGAACTCGACCAGCTCGACAGGCTGGCCCAACCCGCCGGCAGCCACCAGCGTGTGCATGTGGCCGCCGGGGGCGATGTAGTTCTTGATGGTGGCGATCACGTTCAGGCTCTGGCTGTCGCGCATCTCCACGTCGTAGACGCCTTTGGGAAGCTTTCCGTATTGCGAAGACTCCATGAAGCCGACCTTCGTGAAGTTGGCGTCCAGGCCGTGGACGGCGAAGTCGATGGCCTTCAGGCCAGGCGAGGCGTTGATGAAGCGGGCCTCGCAGAACTCCGGAGTCGGCATGCCGGAGGACCCGTCGCGGAAGACGTTCAGCTTGAGCGAGTCTCCCCAGCCCCCCGTCAGGACGCTGTAGAACGAGTTGGACTCGGCGCTCTGCTGCACCCTGCCCAGCGGCGCGGAGCCGGCCGGCGCGCCGGCGTTCCTGATCTCGTAGGTATGGGGGCCCGGGTTGACCTCGATGTAGTTGGAGACCGTCTTATAGGCGACACCCGACCAGCTCTTGACACCATCCACGTAGAAGTCCGACGTCTGGCTGTTGGACGACAGGTCGACCAGGCGGACCAGTGGCTTTCCTGTCGTCGGCATGTCGGCCCTCGCCGACAGCGGAGCGGCCAGCACCGCGAGCAGCGCAGCGAGCAGCGCGACAACGAATAGATGGCGCGCGTCTCTGATATTGGTGACCCGCCTCAGGGCGGGGCCGGAACTCCGGCTCTCCATGTCCATCTCCTCCTTCAGTCGGCCGCCTCGAGGCGGCCTTTGGGATCAGGACACGGGCCGGGGGCCGGAGATTACGGTCTGAAGGCGAGTGCCGGCGGGGGAACGGCGCCCCCGGCTCAGGGCCAGCAGGTCTGGCCCAGCACGGACGCGTGGCGGGCCCCGGTGACCAGCGGCAGACCAGCGGGGATTCGTCTCCAGGCGGCGAATGCGAGCACGGCAAAGGCGAGCGCCTCCTTGGCTCGCGCGCCGATCCCGAAGGCGTCGGTCGGCAGCACCCCGCGGAAGCGCCTGCCCAGCTCGCGGACCATCGCGCGGTTGTAGACGCCGCCGCCGGAGATGAGCAGGCGATCCACCCGGTGGCCGGCCAGCGCCCGGCTCAGGCTCTCCCCGGTCAGCGCCACCAGCGTCGCCATCAGGTCGGGCCGCGCCAGGTTCCGGCTGGACGCCTTCTCCACGAAGACCGGCCCGAACTCCTCGGTTCCGCAGGACTTGGGCGGGCGGCGCCCGAAGAAGGGGTGCTCGAGCAGCTCTGTGAGGAGCCCCTGGTCCACACGGCCGAGCAGCGCGGCGGTTCCTCCCTGGTCGCCTCCGCAGGCGTCGATCAGCAGGTTGGCCGGGCCGACGTCGAAGGCGGCCAGGTCTTGCAGGCCACCTCCAGCCGGCAGCACGGTCACCCTGGCGATTGCGCCCAGGTTGACGCAAGCTCTGCTCTCTTTTTCGTCGGAGAGAAGGTGCCAGTCCGCAAACGGCACCACAGGGCCACCGCAGCCGCCCGCGGCCAGATCAGCTGAGCGGAAGTTGGCCACCACCGGGACGCCCGCCCTCTCTGCGATCGCAGCCGGTTCTCCGAGCTGCAGGCTGACGCCGTCGTCTGGCCGGTGCCAGACGGTCTGACCGTGCGACCCGACCAGGTCGGCCCGGCCGGGGCCGCCCATCACGCTGAGCGCGGCGTCGCCGAGGCAGGCGCCCAGCTCCCAGTGCAAGCAGGCCAGCTCGCCCACCCCGGCGGGCGGCTGAAGGATGCGGCGGCGCATGGGCGCGGGATGCGGGCTCCAGCGCGAGATGAGCGGCCGGGCGGCGATGCGGCCCCCCTCGCAGAGCTCTATCTCGGCCATCACGGCGTCGATACCGTCGGCCGACAGGCCGGACACCAGGCCGGCGACCTTCACGGCCCCTCCTCCATCCCCCACTCCCCGTATAGGTTATTCGCCGCGCCCAGCGGCCATCGACTGTCTGCCTGTCTCACGGCGACTTGAACTCGCCGGCGGGACGCTTCCAGCGGCCTTCGCTAGACTGCTGCGGCATTGCATTGGCGCGGACGGCCGGCCGAGGCGGCCGGCGTCCCGAGGGGGATGTCGAAGGAGAGCGCGATGGACAGCGCTGTCGTAGTCCGTGAGCCGCCGGAGCGCGGCTACTGGAACCCGGTCACAGAAACGATGCCGCGGGAGCAGCTGCGGGGATTGCAGTGGCACAAGCTGCGGACCTCGCTCGACCACGCACGCCGGGGGTCGGCGTTCTGGCGATCCCGGATACCGGACGGGATCAGGTCGCTCGAGGACTACCTGGACCGCATGCCGATCCTCACCCGCGAGCAGGTCCTGGCCGCCGAATCCACCAGCCCGCCCTACGGCGACCTCGCCTCTTGCGACCCGAGCCTGGCCATCCGCCATCACCAGACGAGCGGGACCAGCGGCAAGCCGGCGGTCCGGACGTTCGACACCGCCCGCGACTGGGCCTGGGCTGCGGACATGTGGTGCACGGGCCTCTACGGCATGGGGGTCCGGTCCTACGACCGGGCCACGGTCGCCTTCGGCTACGGCCTCCTCATCGGTTTCTGGGGCCTCCACTACGCGCTCGAGAAGATCGGCGTGACCACCATCCCCACCGGCTCCTTCGACTCAGAGGCCCGCGTTCGCCTGCTGCTGGAGCAGGGCATCTCGGTGCTGGCCTCCACCCCCACCTACGCGCTGCAGCTGGCCGCCACGGCCCGGCAGATGGGAATCGACCTGGCCCGTGAGTCGAGAATCCGGATCGTCGTCTGCTCCGGCGAACCGCGTCCGGAAGCGACCAAGCGCGCCATCGCCGACGCCTTCGGAGCCTTCGTCGGCGACAGCGCGGGGATGACCGAGGCGGGCACCATCTTCATGTTCGAGTGCACCGAGGAGCCGGGGGGCAGCCACGTCATCGAGTCCGATTTCATCGAGGAGGTGCTCGACCCGGACACGCTCCGGCCGGTGGCGTATGGGGAACCTGGCGTGCGGGTTATGACCAGCCTGGGACGAGAGGGGATCCAGATGTTCCGGTACTGGACCAACGACATCGTGGTCAGGCGGCCGTGGTCGGAGTGCTCCTGCGGGCGCAGCTGGGACTGGTACCAGGGCGGCATCCGCGGCCGCCATGACGAAGTGCGTAAAGTGCGTGGCGTCTTCTTCATGCCCGTCATGGTCGAGGACGTCGTGCGGGCGTTCCCGGAGGTCGACGAGTTCCAGAGCAGTCTCCGAACCATCGAAGATCTGGACGCGCTCGTGGTCCGGATCGAGCCGCGACGCGACGTGCCCGTCGAGCGCTACGGCGAGCTCGCCCAGCGCGTCCGGAAAGAACTCGAGCGTCAACTGTCGCTGGCTCCGGTCGTCGAGATCGCCCCCATGGGAAGTCTGCCCCGCTTCGAGCTGAAGGCCAGGCGCTTCCAGGATGAGCGAACAGGGGCCGCGACTCCGTCCTGAAGAGGAAGAGCGCCTCCGCCGCTCCTACGAGGATCTGAAGGAGCTGGCCGCGACCTGCGAGGTCCCATCCGTTCGAGCTGCCGCCAGGGCGGCTCTGGCCGAGCTTCACAGCGCCCTTAGCGGGCAGGGGCTCGGCTACGAGCTGTACTCGGGCGACTGGACGCAGGAGCCCGGGGAGCCTCGACAGCCCGAAGCCTGAGGTCTGTTTGAAGGACCCCCTCCCTACCCTCCCTGCAAGGGGGAGGGATAAATAGGTGCGGGCGTCACGAGAGAGGCCGGATTCACTCCGGCCGTATGAGTTGTCACTTCCCAGCGACCTCCCAAAACACCACTTTGGGGAAGGGGGCTGGGGGGAAACCTGTTTTCCCCGCACGTCAGGAGGGAGTTGCCGTTGGTGTGGGATGCTGTCATTGATGCGGTCGAGGACCGTGGACATCGATGGGCCTGTCCACTACTACGACTTCGGAGGTAGCGGGCCGCCGCTGGTGTGCGTTCACGGGCTGGGCGGCGCGGCGATCAACTGGATGGCTGTCGGAGACGAGCTCGCGCGCGATTACCGCGTGCTCGCCCCGGACCTGAGGGGCTTCGGGGAGACGCCGCTGGGCGACGGCGTTGCCAGCATCGACGCCAACCAGCGCCTTATCGACCGGTTCATCCACAAGATCGCGGGCTCGCCAGCCGTCCTGGTCGGCAACTCGATGGGTGGCCTGCTCACGACGCTGCAGGCGGCCCGGCACCCGGAGACGGTGAGCGCCGCCGTCCTCGCCGATCCGGCGCTTCCCTGGCTGACCCGCCGCCGATTCGACGTACCGATCTGGGCGTTCTTCGGCGCCATGCTCGTTCCGGGCCTGGCGGAGTGGCAGCTGCGGCGCCGTCAGCAGCGCCTGGGGCCCGATCGAATCGCCGCCCAGACCCTCGCCGTCTGCACCGTCGATCCATTCAGGGTCCCGGCGCCGGTGCGGGAAGCCCACCTGGAGCTGGCTCGGCGCCGGGCCGACCGCAAGGACGGTGAGCGAGCCCTCGCCCAGGCGGCGCGCTCCCTGCTCGGCATGCTGGCCCGGCCCCGCAGCTTCTCGGCGATCTACAGTTCGGTGCGAGCCCCCGTGATGATCGTCCACGGTGAGCGTGACCGCCTGGTCCCCGTCCAGTCCTCAC
>JALYYF010000497.1 GCA_030946725.1 Candidatus Dormiibacterota bacterium | reverse complement strand
GGCGTGGAGGCCGTCCACGATGCTCGGGATGGCGATGTTCACGATGGTCAGGTCGAGCAGCGTCATGAACAGCCCGAGGCTGATCACGATCAGCACGGCGATCGGATTGACAGGGCGAGCCCTTTCGATGGACAAGTCGAACACTCCTTTGAAGGATTCAAAGACGGATGCCGGCCGGAGCTCGCTTTCTTGACTATCCTGAAATTGGCAGCCCTGGAAGTCAGGTCAGCGTGACCGGTCCGGGGAACATCGCGGCTCCCGGCTGAGCACAACCTCGCCGGGGGTCGTTTCACGTTCGTTCACTACACCGTGCCACCTCCCCTTTCTCTCTGCTGGGCTACGAGAGCCTCCAGCGTCGCCGCGTCCGGCCACAGTCCGCCCGCTTCCAGGTCGTCGATCAAGTGGCGTACGAAATCGACCTCCGCCCGGCGCATGGCCAGCGCGTACTCCTCTTCGATGACGAACATCCTGGGGATGCCCTGCTCGAGGGTGCCGTTCAGGACCTTCTCCCCGGCGGCGATCTCCGCCTCGAGCTGGACGACCCGCCACTGCAGGAGCGCGATGACCTCCTTCTCGTTCCCCAAGCCGGCCATGAAGGCGAGCGCGGCTCCGAACTGGGGATACTCCGAGACCGGCCTGGAGATCAGCTCGCGCAGCCAGACCAGCAGCTCGTCCCTCCCCGCCTCGGTCAGCGAGTAGACCGTCCGCTCCGGACGACGCCCTTCACGGCTGGTCTCCAGCGGTTCTATGAAGCCGAGCCGGCTCAACCTCTCGACGGCGTCATAGACCGACGCACCCTTGATCTTGATGACTCGGTCGTGGCCGCGTTCCTGCATCAACCCCTTCATCTCGTAGGGGTGCATGGGTCGCTCGAGCAGCAGGCTGAGCAGGCCCAGAGCCAGCGGGGTTCTTGGTAGAGAGCGATTAGTCGACATCGGTTAGCCGACGTCGACTATATCACACCGGTGTGCTGCGTGGGTTGGGCAGGGCGTGGACGGCCGGAGCGCGCGCCTTCAGACGCTCCTGCTGGACGGCCGCCAGCTGGAGGGCTCGCTCCGGCTTGGGATTGGTTGCGGAGGTGAGGATGGCCACCTGGCCCACCACGTTGGAGTAGCGCCAGGTCACCCGGACCACCACCAGCTCCGGGCGGTTGGAGGTCCTCTCCACCCAGACCACGTTCTGGTCTCCGAGCATGGCCAGCGGCACGTACTGCTGGAAGTGGTTGGCACGCTCCGCGGTCCCGAGCGCTTCGATGGCACCCTTGGCCATTGCCACGCTGGGATAGACGATGGCCAGGCTCTCGGCGAGCGCATAGTCGGCACCGGTGTTGGAGGTATCGGGCTCGAAGACCACGTCCCAGCTGGGGGAGGACTCCTCACCGGACGTGAAGACGACCGGGTTGGCGTGCTGGACGTGGTAGCCACCCGGAAGGTCATTCACCTCCAGGGTCACGTTGCGCGGGTCGGGGGCCAGCAGGGTGACGCCGGGGCGAGCGGGAACGGTCGGCTGGGCTGCCTGGGCGCTAGAGGCGGTCGAACCGAGGCCGCTGGCGGGCGCAGCGTGGCGGAGCAACAGCGGGTACTGAACCGAGAATATGACCGCTCCCAGCCCCAGCAGCAGGACCGGGAAGCCGACGCCCACCGTGCCCGCCGCGAGTCTCCGGCTCCAGCTGTATCGGCTATCGCCCGCCGGCTCCACGCGTCGCAGTTGCTGGAAAACGAGCAGGATCAGCAGCGCCCCGGCCGCCAGCGGCAGCAGGCGGCGGCTCGTGAGGTCCGGTGACGACGACCCCGCAGCCAGCAGCGCAACGTCCAGGACTCGCGACATCAGCGCGTCTCCACGCTCCGAAGAGGGCTTGCCGCCGAACTGTCCTCGCGCTTCGACGAACGCCGGTAGAGGACTCCGCCCAGACCCAGGAGGAAGAGTCCCGCCACGCCGATCGCGATGGGAGTGCCTGTGTGGGCAAGCGTCTCGCCGACCGGACCGTTCAGCGGGCCGAGCACGGACTCACAGCCGCTGACCAGCGGCGCAAAGGCCAGCTGGGGGCAGATCATCGGCGCTGACTGCGCCGGGGTACCGGGCTGCGCGGCGCTTCTCTGGGCCGCGGCCCCGTCGACCGCCGTCAGGGTCGCGGGTGAACCGGCCGAGCTGTAGTCGCGCTCACCGAGGCTCGTCGAGCCGCCAGCGGCTGTCACCGCGGCGCCGGAGCTGGGATCGATCGCCGCTCCGCTTCCGATGACGCCGGGCGGCAGTGAACTGCTCGGGGCCAGGCCGGACGGCAGCGCAGGCGTCCCCCCGATTCCGGCGGCGGCCGGCGTTCCGGCCCCACCCGGTAGCTGGGCCGCACCGGCCGGGTTCGGCAGGCTGGGGTCCGGCAGCCCCACGTTGGGCGTCGGCACCGGAGCGGTCACCGCGGTTGGAACCGGCGGCGGAGCCGGCACGTTGACCGGCGGCGGCGGCACGTTGACCGGCGGCGGCGGCACGTTGACCGG
>JALYYF010000484.1 GCA_030946725.1 Candidatus Dormiibacterota bacterium | reverse complement strand
AGGCCCGGGCTGTCGGTACTTGACTGGGCAGCTGGTGCCGAGCCCATGCTTACCGGGTTGGCGGCCGCACCGATCAGTGGCGGTGAGCACCGAGCTCTCGCGCCAGGCCGGCCACCTGCTCGGCGCTCTGGCTGAGTGCCTGCATCGCGTCGACCAGCCGCTTCTGGAGCTCGGGACCCGGACCTGGAGGCCCGACGACCGGATGGCCGTCGTGATCGATCCCGTGGAAGGGGCCGCCCGCCGCCCCTGTGATCACCTTGATGCCGCCAACGTGCGCGTCGCCGAATGTGACCGTGATCCCGCCGTCGCAGACGACGTAAGTTGTGCAAGCCACCGGGTCCACCTCCTCCTCAAGAAACCTGCTGCGGTTCCCACAACCTTAGCGCGCGTTCGGGTGCACTGGACCGGCAAGCGTCGAGCCATCGCCCCTGCGTCGAGTCTTGTTGAGTCAGCCGTTGCCCGCGAACACAGGGGAAGATTCCCAGTGCTGGTGCATGGTGGACAGAGAAACCGGCCTTGAGAATAGATACGTTGCTCAGGCCCCTTTGGACCAAAATGGGTCGAAATGTAGGGGTGCCCAGGTGCAAAGGGCATAGATCTTGGGGAATGTAGGACTAACTTCCTAGAGACAGTCCGAACCGTCGCTCGCTAACCTGCCTCGCGGCTTGGCGTTCAGCCAGGGCATGGTGTGTGGCTGCGCAGGTCTGTGCAGCACAGTGCCAAAGATCATGGTTCGCGGGATTCGTGGTACGGCAGGCCGGGCCTCGCTCTGGAGCGCATCCAGACGCAGCGGCCAGGCTGGGCCGCGGGAGACTGAGCTTGGCTGGTAGGGCATTTGAAAGATATACAAGGCTGCTCGGATTGAACCTGCTCTCAAGCGTGAGAGTGAGAAGCAGACCGGTCTGAGAGGTCGAAGTACAAGAAAGGACGGGCTCGCTGTTGCAATCAGCGGTTCCAGGTCTCAGTGACCACGACAGGGAACCGCCACCGGCGACGCCGCACATCACACCACTTCGTCGCTGCGCGTCCGTCCATCGAAGACGCCGCAAGCGCTCCGGGACACCCCCTGACTGGAGTGCGATTTTGGAGGACACCGTTGAAAGCGTTCGTCACATTCGTCGTGCTCGCCGCGGGAGCAACCCTGGCGGCGGTCCCCCTGACCGCCTCCGCGGAAGGCGTTCTCACAGCCGAGACCGCCGGCGGGGTCGGCCCGCGCGCCGGGACCGTGACCGGCACCATCAGCCTCGGCGGACTGACTCCCGGCGCCACCTTCCAGCTGGTCAACGCGTACCAGGTGCAGCCGGAGGCCGCCAGCTGCACGTCCACCTGTGCTGACAGGTTCCTGCCCGGCACCTACAGCGCCAGGTTCACCAACTGCGTGGGCGGCCTCATAGCCGGAGAGACCGAGGTGATCCGGGGCGGCGGCACCTTCACCGAGTCACCCGGCGTGCCTCCGGATCACTCAGGTCCCTTCACGCTGGCGCTCGCACAGGGCAGCAGCGCCGCCAGCTGCGACTACAGCGTGAGCATCAGCCGCAGCGCGCTGGGCAGCGCGATCGCTTCGGTCAGGTCGGTGAGGCTCGACGTCTGGGTGCTCTCCGCCGGCCAGGTCCTCGGTCGCGTCGCCAGCCCCTCCGTGCACGCCGACTGGAACGCCGACCCGGCCGTCCTCCCGGAACCGCCGTTCGCGGCCCTCATCCCTGCGAGCGCCCTGGTCGTGATGGGGGGGGCCCTGGTGCTCCTGTCCATCCGCCGCCGCCCGGCCTGGGCCGCCTAGGACGTCGATGGCAACCGAGCTCTCCGAACCAACACGGACGCCGTCAACCGCCGGCGGGACCGACGCCTCTCAGCGGCTGTCCGCCGCAGCCTCGTCGCCGACCGGTCCGCCCGCAGCCGCGATCGCGACCACGACCGCTGCGCAGTCGACCACGGCTGCCGCCGTCGCCGTCCCGGCTGCGGCAGGCTATCGACCAGCCACCGGGACCGCCGGCTTTTCCGGCCTGCGAACGGCCTTCGTGGTCGCGGTCTGCTTCGGCGCCTACCACTACTCGCTCTCTACGCTCCTGCACGGCCTCTCCCTGACGACGCCGCTCGCCTACCTCGGCCTGGTGCCGCTCATCGCGCTGATGCTCGCCGTGGCGCGCGCCCTGCAGTCCCGCGACGGCATCGACATCCACGACCGCTACCTGGACTGGATCGTGGGCCTGCCCCTGCTGGCGACCGCGCTGGTCATCATCGCCGTGGTCCCGGCGCACCTCTCGACCTACTTCTGGCTCTGGCGTCTCGACCTGCTCTCCCTGCCGCTCTTCGTGGCCGGCGCCATCGACCTGGTCTTCGGCGCCCGTGCCCTGTGGCGCCTGCGCGTGCCGGTCGTCTTTCTCGGCCTGGCCTCGCCGGCGCCCTACCTGCTGCTCGCCAACAGCCAGCTCCGGCTCTTCACCGACGGCACGCTCGCCGTCCTCAGGCAGCTCACAGCGGCGCTCTCCCTGGCCCAGCCGCTGCAGATCGGCGACGGGTCGCTCTTCCTGGTCACGCACACCGGACGCGACTTCGTCCTCAGCGTGAACGCCGCCTCGGCCGGCGCCGACAGCGTGCTCGGTTTCCTGCTGGTGGGGGTGGCCATCGCTGCCGTGGTTGCCGGCCCGGTGATGGGCCGTCTGGGCTGGCTGATCGCCGGCGCGGTGCTGATCTGGGTGCTCGACCTGCTCCGCGTCCTCGCACTCTTCGCCGCCGGCAGGGCCTGGGGCGAGCAGTTCGTCCTGCAGCCGTTCGCCGGCCTGCTGGCGCTCGCGCTCGGGGCTCTGCTGATGATGGTCGTACTGCCCTGGTTCCGGCTGCGGGTGGAGCTGTTCCGCTCCGCCCGGCCGCGGCCCCTTGGAAGCCAGTCCGCCCGGCGGCCGGAGGCCATGTTCCGGAGGATGCTGCCGGCGCTGGCAGTGCTGCTGGTGGCCGGCGTGGTGGCGGGAATCGCCAACGACAGCCTGAGCCGGTTCCAGCTGATAACCACCCCGCTGGGACAGCCGCTCCTGCAGCCGACCGCCGCCTCCGACCATCCCGTCGCCGGGTGGGGCGTGCACAGGACGCAGACCTACCCCTGGATCACGGCCTACCTTGGCAAGGACGCGACCTGGGAGCGCTTCCAGTACACCTCCGGGGAGGACCAGCCGGCCACCTCGTCCAGCCAGCGTCCCTCTCCGATAACGCTCGACCTGTTCACGACCTTCGATCGAAGCAAGCTCGGGACCTACGGCATCGAGGAGGCCTACCACCTCAACCGCTACCGGCTGCTCGAGAGCAGGCGGACCGACCTGGGCGGAGGCGTGGTCGGCTACTCGGTGCTCTACCGCAGCCGTCTCACGGCACAGACCTGGACCGCCGTCTACTGGGACTGGCCCGTCCAGACAGCGCACGGTGTCGCGTACGAGCGGGTCGTGCTCAACCACGGCAAGGACTCCGAGCTGAAGCCGCCCCTATCGCAACGCCCGGCCGAGCCGGTCGCGGGTCTCAGTCCAGGCGCCATAAGCCTGGTCGGGTCCGCGCAGGGACGCATGCAGAAGCCGGACGACTCCAGGACGCGCGACTTCCTGGTCGGGTTCAGCCGCCGGGTGGTCAGCGCCACCACCGGAGCGCAGGCATGACGGCCGGCTGGAAGCCGGTCGAGCAGGCCGCACCCGAAAAGCTGATGGACCGGAGCGTCAACGACCTCCGCCGCCGCTACCCCGACATGTCGGCGAGCCACACGCTCAGCCGTGGCCAGCTGCTCCTGCTGGCAGCCGCCGGTCTCGTCCTGACCGCCGGAGTGCTCACGGTGCCGCTGCCGATGCTCATAGCGCTCAACGCGCTGGGCACAGCCGCGTACCTGGTGGTCTTCGTACACGGCGTGCTCTGGTTTCGCGAGATGGTGCGCCGTCCCGCGCTGGTCACCGTCACCGACGAGGAGGCGCGGGCCGTTCCCGAGCAGCAGCTCCCGACCTACACCGTGATGGTCGCCGCCTACCAGGAGGCGAACGTGATCGGTGACTGCATCCGCGCCCTGGAGGCGATCGACTACCCGAAGGCCCGGCTGGAGCTGCGCCTGCTGCTGGAGCAGGACGACAGGGCGACCATCGAGGCTGCCCGCGCCGTGCCGCACAGCCTGAACCTCGACATCATCGAGGTCCCCGAAGGGACGCCGAGGACCAAGCCGAAGGCCTGCAACTACGGCCTGCAGCTGACAGCGGGCGAGATCGTGACCATCTACGACGCCGAGGACAGGCCGGACCCGCTGCAGCTGCGCCGCGCCGCGCTGGCCTTCCGCCGGCTGGGTCCCGAGGTCGCCTGCCTGCAGGCCAAGCTGCAGTACCACAACCTCGGCGAGAACTTCATCACGCGTTCCTTCGGCGCCGAGTACCTGTCCTGGTTCGCGTTCATGCTGCCTGCGCTGGCCAGCGCAGGCGGTCCAGTCCCGCTGGGCGGCACCTCGATGCACGTCCGGCGTGACGCGCTGGAGAGGGTCGGCGCCTGGGACCCGCACAACGTCACCGAGGACGCGGATCTCGGCGTGCGGCTGCACCGGCTGGGCTACCGGACGGAGGTGCTCGACTCGGTGACCCTGGAAGAGGCCAACAGCGACTTCGTCAACTGGGTCAAGCAGCGCTCCCGCTGGTACAAGGGCTACCTGCAGACCTGGCTGGTGCACATCCGGCACCCGGTACGCCTCTGGCGTGAGCTCGGGACGCGCGCTTTCGTCGCCTTCAACGTGGTGGTCGGCGGGACGCCCATCCTGGCCGCCCTGAACCCCGTCTTCTGGGTGCTGGCCCTGCTCTGGCTGGTCGCGCGCCCGCCGATCCTGCAGATGCTCTTCCCGGCCTGGCTGTACTACCCGGCCATGGCCTGCCTGGTGGGCGGCAACTTCCTGGCCGTCTACAGGACGGTCGTGGGCGTGCGCATCGCAGGCCGCCTGGACCTACTCGGCGCCGCGCTGTGCTCGCCGATCTACTGGACCATGATGTCGATCGCCGCGATTCGGGCGATCGCCGAGCTGACCGT
>JALYYF010000482.1 GCA_030946725.1 Candidatus Dormiibacterota bacterium | reverse complement strand
TGGCGCGGGCCACCTGGAGCAGGCGCGCGCTGCCGCCGGAGACGTCCACCCACCAGTCCACGACGGTGGTCACGGTCCCGTCGGCGGCCCACCAGACCCTGTTGCTTGGCGTCATCGCATAGCTGAGCCCGTAGTAGCTGAAGAGCTCGGGGACCCCGTGCCCTCCGGTCACGTAGACGATCGTCCGGCCGGCGGGCACGTGGGTGCGGACGAAGTCCGAGAGAGGCGTCCTCAGGCCCACGGGCTGGCTGGCAGGCTGCGAGGGGACGCTCACCACCTTCAGGACGTTCACCTCTCCCCATGCAACCTGGGCGCCGATCACCACTGCGAGGAGGGCCGCCGCCAGTCCGCGCCAGGTCCGCCACCATGCACCCGGCCGGGCCTCAGGAGGCGGCACTGCGGGCGAGGTCCAGCTGCAGGTAGTGGATGGCGGACTGGCGGAAGAGGCGCCGCCCCTGGGATGCCAGCAGCCTGCCGGTCGCGGCCCGGGTCGCCTCGATCAGCGTCTCCACCGGCTCCGGCCGCATGTCCGACCCGACCTCGGGAGGGAGGACCGGGCAGAGGAGCACCACGCGTGCTCGAAGCTGGAGTCGATCGAAGTCGGCGAGGACCCGGTGATGCAGCGTGAGCTGCAGTGTCCGGGCCATCAGGTCGGGCCAGCTCCGGGGATGCCGTTCGAGCTCTCCGCCGGCCATCAACTCGATGCCCAGGACGTCCCGGGCGCCCCGCTCAACGGCCAGTGAGATGGGCATGTTGTCCACGATCCCGCCGTCCAGGTAGCGCGTGCCGTCGATGTCGACGGCGGGAAAAACGCCGGGGATGGCCGTCGAGGCCTGCAGCGCCGGCGCCAGGGGACCCTCCGAGAAGACGTGTGGCCGGCCGGCCCCGATGTCGGTCGCCACGACCTGAAGGGGGACTCGCAGAGCCTCGAAGGTGTCGATGCCTGTCAGCTGGAGGGCGCGGTCGATGATCCGCTTCACGTTGGACGCCGGCAGCGCCATCAATGAGCCGGCGCGCAGGCGTGTGAGCACGACCGTCAGCGGATGGGCGTGGAACACGCCACGCGCCTGGGGCGAGAGCCAGAGCTCCCGGAGCATGCCGGCGCCGCCGAGGGTGGGATAGGCCGCCAAGGTGGCCCCGTTCAGCGCGCCCACGCTGGCGCCGACAATCCGTGACGGCGGCTCCAGCCCGGCTTCGAAGAGGGCCAGCAGCGCGCCGACCTGGGCGGCCCCGCGGGCCCCTCCGCCACCGAGCACCAGGGTCCGCCGGCGGCCGGCTCCGGACAGGTCCGCCGTCGCTACGTCCTCCCCCTGGGCCGGCCCCCCACTACCTCCCCCCGCGGCGCGGGGGGAGGACGAGCCCGACCACTATGTGCCGTCCTCCCAGGAGTTGAGGTAGCGCTCCTGTTCCTCTGTGAGCACGTCGATGGAGACGCCCATCGCCCGCAGCTTCAGCCGCGCCACCTCGGCGTCGATCTCAGGCGGCACGTCGTAGACGCGGCGCTCCATTTCCGCGTGATGGCGCGCCAGGTACTCCAGCGAGAGCGCCTGGTTGGCGAAGCTCATGTCCATCACCGCCGCCGGGTGCCCCTCCGCCGCGGCCAGGTTGATCAGCCGGCCCTCGGCGAGCACGTGGAGCCGCCGACCGTCCGCCAGCCGGTACTGCTGAACCATCGGACGGACCTCCCGGACCTCGCCGGCCAGCGCGTCCAGGGCCTTGAGGTTGATCTCCGAGTTGAAGTGTCCCGAGTTGGCGAGTATCGCCCCGTCCTTCATCCCCTCGAAATGCGATCGGTCGAGGACGTTGACGTCACCCGTCACGGTCACGAAGATGTCCCCCACCTCGGCCGCCTTCTCCATGGGCAGGACCCGGAAGCCGTCCATGGCGGCCTCCAGCGCCTTGACGGGGTTGACCTCGGTGACGACGACGTCCGCGCCGTGACCCTTGGCCCGGCTCGCCAGCCCCCGACCGCACCAGCCGTAGCCGGCCACGACGAAGGTTTTGCCGGCGAGCAGCACGTTGGTCGCCCGGATGATGCCGTCGAGCGTGCTCTGGCCCGTGCCGTAGCGGTTGTCGAAGAGGTGCTTGGTGTCGGCCTCGTTGATCGCGATCAGCGGGTAGCGCAGGATGCCCTGGGCGGCCATGGCCTTCATGCGCACGACACCCGTGGTGGTCTCCTCGGTGCCGCCCAGCACGTCTTCCAGACCCTCGGTCCGGTCGCGGTGCAGCATGGTCACCAGGTCGGCGCCGTCGTCCATGGTCAGGTTCGGCCGGTGTTCGAGCGCGGCGGCCAGGTGCTGGTAGTAGGTCGCGTTGTCCTCGCCCTTGATCGCGTAGGTCCGGATCCCGTGCTCGCCGGCCAGGGCGGCCGCCACGGCGTCGTTGGTGGAGAGCGGGTTGGACGCGGTGAGCGCGATGTCGGCACCCGCCGCCTTCAGCGTCAGCATGAGATTGGCGGTCTCCGAGGTGACGTGGAGACACGCACCGATGCGGAGCCCCTCCAGCGGCTTCTCGGTAGCGAAGCGCTCGCGGATGATCTGCAGGACCGGCATCTCCCGCGCCGCCCAGTCGATGAGGTTCCGACCTTCGCCGGCCAGGCCCCGGTCCTTGACGTCGCTGTCCCTAGTACCAATGCTCAAGGTTCTCTGTCTCCTCGGTAAACGATCACGCTGCGCACTTCATGAGAGCCCAGGAGCTCCCGGCCCCCCAGGTCTTTCAGCTCGACCAGGAACTGCACTCCGACCACCTCGCCGCCCAGCTGCTCGACCAGCCCGACCACCGCGGCCGCCGTGCCGCCGGTGGCGATCAGGTCGTCCACGACCAGGACCCGCTGCCCCGGGCTGACGGCGTCCTCGTGGATGTGGAGGATGTCCTCACGGTACTCCAGGGTGTAGTCGATGCTCCGCGTCTTCCAGGGCAGCTTGCCCTCCTTGCGGACCGGCACGAAGCCGGCATCCAGGCGCAGCGCCATGGCCGCCCCGAACATGAATCCGCGGGCCTCCATAGCCGCCACCAGGTCGACACCGCGGCCCAGCCAGGGCTCGGTCATCGCCTCCACGGACGCCCGCAGGGCGGCGGCATCTCTCAACAGCGGAGTGATGTCGCGAAAGAGGATGCCCTGAACGGGAAAGTCGGGAACGTCCCTGATGAACTGCTCGAGCTTCACAACGCCGTGCGAAAGTATTCCAGGGTTCGCGTCAAGCCGTCCTCCAGGGAGATCGCCGGCGCCCAGCCCAGGATCTCCTTCGCCCGCGTGGTGTCCGGGCGCCTCTGTTTGGGATCGTCCTCGGGCAGCGGGCGGAATTCGATCTCGCTGCTGCTGGCGGTCACCCGCTTGACCATACGAGCGAGCTCGAGCATCGTGACCTCGTCCTGGCTCCCGATGTTGAAGGGCATGGGGTCCGACCCCTCGAGCACGGCCAGCGCCCCCGCCACCAGGTCGTCGACGTAGCAGAGGCTGCGCGTCTGGCTGCCGTCGCCGTAGACGGTGAGCGGCTCCCCGCGGAGTGCCTGACCGAAGTAGTTGGGGATCACCCTGCCGTCGTCGAGGCGCATGCGGGGGCCATAGGTGTTGAAGATGCGCACGATGCGTGTCTCCAGACCCCGCGCCCGGTGGTAGGCCATCGTGAAGGCCTCCGCGCATCGCTTGGCCTCGTCGTAGCAGCCGCGCGGTCCGGTGGAGCTGACGTTGCCCATGTAGCTCTCGGGCTGGGGGTGGACCAGGGGATCGCCGTAGACCTCCGAGGTGGAGGCGAGCAGGAAGCGCGCGCCCTTGCTCAGCGCCAGCTCCAGCATGTTCCGGGTGCCGACCGTGCCGACGTCCAGGATCTCGATCGGGATGGTCGGGAAGTCCACCGGCGAGGCCGGCGAGGCGAAGTGGAGGACGTGGTCGACGGTGCCCTCGATGTGCAGCGGTGCGCAGACGTCCTGCTGGACCAGCTCGAAGGACGGGCGGCCGCCGACGTGGTCGATGTTCCGCGGCGACCCCGTCACGAAGTTGTCCACTCCGACCACCTCGCAGCCTCGCTCCAAGAGCCGGTCGCAGAGGTGAGAACCGACGAAGCCGGCGGCGCCTGAGACGACAACCCGAGCCTTACTGACGGCCGATCCCCCGGTAGACGAAGCCCAGCCGCCGCATCGTGTCCGGGTCGTAGATGTTGCGACCGTCGACGATCACGGGCCGCCGCATCGCCCTCTTCAGCCGCCCCAGGTCGAGCTGCCTGAACTCGTTCCACTCCGTTACCACGACGACGGCATCGGCGCCGCGAGCGGCTGCGTAGGGGTTGTTCCGGCATTCGAGGTCCGGCATCAACGCCCTCGCCCTGGCGTTGGCGGCCGGGTCGTAGCCGCGGACCGTGGCGCCGCGCTTGAGCAGCGCTCGGGTGATGTCGATGCTGGGCGCCTCGCGCATGTCGTCGGTGTTGGGCTTGAAGGCGAGCCCGAGGAGGGCGATGACCTGTCCGCGCAGCGTGCCGAGGCACTCTCGAAGCTTCTCGACCGCCAGCATCCGCTGGTCGCGGTTGATCTCCATGACCGCGTTGAGCAGCTCGGGGTGGTACTCGTACTGCTCGGCGATGGCCGCCAGGGCCTTGACGTCCTTGGGGAAGCAGGAGCCGCCGTAGCCGATCCCCGCGTCCAGGAACTGTGAGCCGATGCGCTTGTCGAGGCCCATCCCCTCCGCCACCAGCTTGGCGTCGGCATCCACACGCTCGCAGATGCGGGAGATCTCGTTGATGAACGAGATCCGCGTCGCCAGGAAGGCGTTGGAGGCGTACTTGACCATCTCGGCCGTGTACAGGTTGTAGATCAGCGTGGGCGCGGCCAGCGGCTCGTACAGCCTGGCCACCCGTTCGGCGGCTTCGCGGCTGTGCGCCCCGATCACGACCCGGTCGGGCGCCATGAAGTCGCGGAGGGCCGAGCCCTCCCGGAGGAACTCCGGGTTGGAGACGACGTCGACGCGGAAGCCCGCCGTCTGCCGCTCTATCACGGCCGAGACGATGTCGCCGGTACCGATGGGGACCGTCGACTTGTTGACGACGATCACCGGCCCGTCGAGGCTCTCGGCGATACAGGCCGCGGCACGTTCGACGTAGCTGAGGTCGGCCTCCCCGTTGGCACCCTCTGGGGTGGCCACCGCGATGAACGCGAACTCGACTCCCGGGATGGCCTCTGCGTAGGAGGTCGTGAAGCGCAGCCGGCCGGCGCGCGCGTTGCGCTCGACCACCTCCTGCAGGCCCGGTTCGTAGAAGGGCAGCCGGTGGCGCCGCAGGGCACGGACCTTGTCCTCGTCGATGTCGACCACACTGATCTCGTTGCCGAGGTCGGCCAGGCACGCCGCAGTCGTCAGCCCAACGTAGCCGGCCCCAACCACTGCCACGCGGCTCAAAGCCGGTGGATTATCTCAGGATTCCACCGGCATGCCGTCGGGTCAGAGCGCCCGTGCCGGGAACGACAAGCCCAGGCGCCGGTAGGCTGCGATGGTCTCTGACGCGGTGCGGGCCCAGGTGAAGCGTCGAGCCCGGCGAAGACCGGCGGCCCTGGCCACCTCGGCGCGGCCGGAGTCGCAGGCCAGCTGCGCCGCCGCCGCGCCCAGGGCTTCAGCGTCTCCGTCTTCGACGAGGGGGCCCGCCTCACCCACGACCTCCGGGATGCTCGAGTTCCGGTAGGCCACCACCGGGCAGCCGCAAGCCATTGCCTCCAGCAGCGGCAACCCGAAGCCCTCGTTGCGGCTCGGGAAGACGAAGCAGGCCGCGGCCGAATAGAGGTCCACGAGCTCGGAGTGGCTGACATGGCCCAACCGACGGGCACCGGGAAGCTCCGCGGGGGCCTGCGGGCCCGGCGACCCCGCGACAACGAGCTCGACGTCGGCGCCGGCCGTGCGTGCGACCTGCCAGGCCCGGAGCAGGCCGTGAGGATCCTTGCGGGCGTCCAGGGCGCCCACATAGAGGAGGTAGGGTGCCCGGACGCCATGGCGTTCCGCCACCCGCGCCGCCGCACCGGGGGCGGGGCGGAAGCCGGGGCCCACGCCCTCCGGCACGACCACCAGCCTCTCTTCGGGGATCCTGGCCAGCCGCTGCGCGTCCCGCGCCACGTGGCTTGAAACGGCGATCACCAGGTCGGCGCGCCTCAGCAGGCGCCGGCCGAGCCACCAGCGCGAGCGCTCGCCCCACATCTGGCGCCCGCCCAGCGCCCAGGGGATGAGGTCGTGGAGGGTCACCACGAGGGGCACCGGCGAGCGGCTGGGTAGGGCCAGCGAGGTGGCATGGTAGAGCCTGGGACGGATGCGCTCGAGGCGCCCGCCCATGGTGGCCGCCTCCTCCATCAGTCCGAAGCGGCCTCGGTAGCGGGGGCGCACCGAGTGCGCCACGAAGGCGCCCTCCGGAACGGACGGGGTCGGGAGACGCCCGTCCACCAGCAGGCTGACGTTGTGGTCGAAGCCCTGCTCGAGGAGGCCCGCCAGCAGCCCCCGCACGTAGCTGCCGATGCCTCGAGCGCCGCTCGGCCCCTGGAGAGGGCGGGCGTCGATGAGCACGCGCGGTCCGGAAAGCGAGGTCTGCGTCATGTCGTCGGCTCAATTCTTGCGCTCCCGCCGCCGACGGTGGCCGGGCGCTCCATCGCGGTTCGCGATTTGGCTCGGCGCCGGGCGCGTCCATACAATCCCGGCCAGGTGACACTGCTGCGCATGGCTGCGGCGGCACTGCTGCTGGGCGTCTCCATCTGGGTGCCCCCGGTGGCGGCGTCGGCCGCTGTTCACGGAACCCCCAGCTCAGCCTGGACGACGTACCACGCCAACAACGCGCGGACCGGCTACGATCCCGCCGCCCCGAGCTTCGCTGGCGCAACCGGGCCGTTGGGCCAGTGGTCCGCCGGTCTCGACGGCAAGGTCTACGCCGAGCCGCTGGCACTTGGCGGGCTGATCTTCGCGGCCACCGAGAACAACACCGTCTACGCGCTGGACGAGAACACCGGCCATGCACTCTGGTCGCGCCACCTGGGAGCGGCGGCGCGTCGCAGCCAGGTGGGCGGAGGTTGCGGCAACATCGACCCGATCGGCATAACGGGGACGCCTGTGATCGACGCCGCCAACGGCGTGCTCTACGCGGCGGGACTCATCGGCAACCCGTTCAAGTACCAGCTCTGGGCAGTCAGCGTCTCCGACGGAGCGGTGCTGAGCACCACCGACCTGACGCCGGCGGGGCTCAACCCCGCCTTCCAGAGCGAGCGCGGTGCCCTCGCCATCGGCAACGGAACCGTGTACGTGCCCTTCGGCGGCTGGGCGGGAGACTGCACGCCCTACCACCCCTGGGTTGTGGGGGTGCCGATCTCCGGCGGCCCCCTGCTCACGTACCAGCCACAGACCGGGAACCAGCAGGGCGGCGGCATCTGGGGTCCCTCCGGTGAGGCGCTCGACAGCGCCGGGAACGTCTACGTCGAGACCGGCAACGGGTTCTCTTCGCCCTCCAGCCCGTGCCCCACCACGTACGGCCAGTGGGACCACGGCGACGGGGTCTTGAAGCTCTCGCCCTCCCTGGCCGAGCAGTCGTTCTTCGCCCCGAGCAACTGGTGCCGCTTGAACGGCACCGACCAGGACCTGGGATCCGTGGCCCCGCTCCTCCTCCCGGACGGCACGCTCTTCGCCAGCGGCAAGTCCGGGCAGGGCTGGCTTCTCAACTCCACCGCCCTGGGCGGCTTCAGCGGCCAGCTGTTCCAGGCGCAGGTGGACTCCTGCAGCTCCAGCAACTCCGTGTTTGGCGGTTTCGCCTACGCGGCGCCCTTCGTGTACGTGCCCTGCGACGGCGTGGGCCTGATCGCACTGCGGGTGGACTCAACCAACCACAGGTTCAGCGTGGGCTGGAGCGCGGGCGGCTTCTCTCCCGGTCCCCCGATCGTCGCCGGCGGCCTGGTCTGGAGCGTCACCCATGGCGGAGGCAGGCTGGCGGGGTTCGACCAGGCCACCGGCCAGATGAAGGTCCAGGTCAGCGTGGGCACCGCCAGCCGCTTCGTCACGCCGACCTCGGCCGACGGCTGGATCGTCGTCCCGACCGACGCCGGGATCCAGGCCTTCCAGTTCGGCGCCTCGCCCTCGCTCAGCTCTGGGTGGCAGAGCCTGGGAGGCACGCTCACCTCCGCTCCCGACGCCGCCTCCTGGGGCGGCGGCCGCCTCGACGTCTTCGTACGCGGCACCGACAACGCGCTGTGGACCAAGTCGCGGGACGCCGGCCGCTGGAGTGGCTGGGCCCCGTTGGGCGGTGTCCTGAAGACGGGGTCCGGGCCCGGGGCGGTGTCCTGGGGACAGGGCCGTCTCGACGTGTTCGTCAGGGGCACCGACGACGCGCTCTGGCACCGCTGGTTCGACGGCGGGCGCTGGAGTGGCTGGGAGTCGCTGGGCGGCGTGCTCGCCTCCGGCCCCGACGCCGCGTCCTGGAGCGCCGGCCGCCTGGACGTCTTCGTCAAAGGCACGGACGCGCAGCTCTGGCATCGCTGGTTCGACGGCGGGCGCTGGAACGGCTGGGAGCCGCTGGGCGGCTCTCTGAACTCCGACCCCTCGGCAGCGTCATGGGGCCCCGGGCGCGTCGACGTCTTCGCCAGGAGCTCCAGCGATCAGCTGATCCACCGCTGGTGGTCCGGTGGCTGGGCCTCCGAGATCCTGCCCGCGGCCGTCACGTCCGGACCCGACGTCGCCGCGCCCGGTCCGGGGCTGCTGGACGTCTTCGGTCTGAACGCCTCGAACACGGTCTCGGGCATGGCCTACACAGGCAGCCGGTGGACGACCTGGCACGCCGTCGGCGGGACGGGGACCTCCGATCCCTCGGCGGTCAGCTCCTGGCCGGGCACCTTCGACTGCTTCGTGCGCGGCACCGACCAGACGCTGTACCAGGCCAGCGGCCGCTAGAGGTGCCCAAAGAACGCTTGCGGGTTCCCCCTTCCGTTGGGCGCGGGCTATGCTGAGACCCGGGCGCGGTCATCGCTGAGAGAAGAGCGGAGGATTGGGATTGGAATCTCCGCCACCCATCTGGCTTCGGCCTCTAGCGGTATCCCCTTGCGAGACCGCGCCTCAGCTTACTTTCAGGCCCCCGCCTCTAAGGCGGGATGCCCGTCACCCAGGCTGCGTTGTCGGTGCCGCGAACCACCGCGTAGACCAACCCGTAACCCGGCGAGGTCAACGCCGGGTCCGAGGTTCCGGTGCCCCCTCTCGAGAGCCAGGGGCTCCACTGGTCCGACCAGTAGAGGTGCCTCAGCTCGTGCGCCGGCCCCAGCGCCACCACGTCGATCCTGCTCGGCCCCCAGGAGGAAGCCGCGGGCGCTGAGGTGAGCTGGCCTCCGAGCGGCTGCCAGCCCCCCCATCTCGAGCCGTCCCACCAGAGGTGCCAGAGCTGGCTGTCCGTGCCTTTGACGAAGACGTCCAGCGCGCCGCGGCCGCGACCGGTGGCGGCCGGCGCCGCCGCGAGCCTGCCTCCCAGCGGTTCCCACGAGCTCCATGCTCCCCCATCGAACCAGCGGTGCCAGAGGCCATTGTCGTCTCCGCGGGCGAAGACGTCGAGGCGCCCGCCGGACCACGACGCCACCGCCGGGCTCGACGTGACGTGGCCGCCCAGGGGCTCCCAGCCGTTCCAGACCCCCCCGTCGTACCAGCTGTGCCAGACACCTCCGTCGGTGCCCTGGACGAACACGTCGAGCCGGCCGTTGCCCCAGGAGACCGCGGCTGGAGCGGTGCCTGCCGCCAGGACGCCACCCCGCGGTTCCCACCCGCCCCAAGCGCTGCCGTTCCAGGCGCGATGCCAGAGCTGCCTGTCGACGCCGCGCCCGAAGACATCGAGCCGGTTCGGAGCCCATGAGGCGGCGCTGGGACCGCCGGTCAGTGTTCCGCCGAGCGAGTCCCAGGTGGGCACGGCGGAGAACTTGAGCGCCAGCTCGTTCCAGAGGTCAGGTGAGCCGCCGTCGTAGCCGAGCGCCCACATCCCGGCGCCGCGCAGGTTGCTCCCGTTGACGAGGTCGTACTTGAACCCCAGCGAGGTGGCGTTGTCGTAGTACAGCTCGCGCCAGCTGCCGTGGTTGCCGCCACAGGGATCGCCGCTGGCGGGACTGAACCAGGAGACCCACGGCGAGGCAGCCGTGCCGTCCCACTGGGAGGTGAGCTGCAGGTTATGGGCGGAAAAGCAGCTCACGTCCGAGACCGCGGCACCGTAGGTCTCCGGCTGCGGCCCGGAGCTGGTGCGCGCGTTGGGACGGTTGGAGGTGGTCGACCACTTGTAGCCGTAGTAGGGCACGCCCAGGATGACGCGGGAGGCCGGCGCCTTGGATAGGTACTGATTCACGGCGTCGGTGTCGTCGTAAGGCGGATAGGCTCGCAGCGGCGCGTTCGGGCCGGCCTGGCCAGAGAGGTCGCCGAAGACCATGTCGTAGGCCATCACCAACATCGCGTCCACAACCGGGGCGAGGGAGCCGATCCTGAAGATGCCGCCGTCCCAGCTTGCCGAGCCGCTGTAGGTGTCGACCGTCACGAAGGCGCTGGACCGCCACTGGTGCACCCTCTGCGTCATCTGCGCCATGAAGTTGGTCATGCCGCCCTGGACGCTCGGATAGCCGGCGCTGGTGCCCTCGAAGTCGACGTTGACCCCGTCCAGGTTC
>JALYYF010000473.1 GCA_030946725.1 Candidatus Dormiibacterota bacterium | reverse complement strand
TACTGGTCGACGAGCGCGCCGAAGAGGCGCTGTCGGAGATCTACCTCCGCTTCACCGGTGAGATCTCCGCCTACTCCGACATCGAGTACCAGAAGAAGCACCAGGTCATGCGCGACCTGCTGGGCAGCGACGTCAACCAGCTCGGCGAGCTGTTCGTGCGCGTCTGCGAGGACAACCGCCGCTACCGCGACTTCACGCGGCCCGAGCTGATCGACTGCCTCACGGAGGTGATCGCGTGCCTGCCGGTGTACCGGACCTACGTGCGGCCGGAGGCCGAGGCGGTGTCGGGCTCCGACCGGGCGTACGTCGAGGCGGCCCTGGTGGAGGCGGGCCGGCGCCGCCCCGACCTGGATCCGGAGCTGCTCGGCTTTCTCGGCCGGCTGCTGGTCCTGGACGAGCGCGGCGACCACGCCCCCGAGCTGGTGGCGCGCTTCCAGGAGACCTCGGGGCCGGTGACCGCCAAGGGCGTCGAGGACACCGCCTTCTACGTCTACAACCGGCTGGTCGCGCTGAACGAGGTGGGCGGCGATCCCGGCCGCTTCGGCGAGCCGCCGGAGCAGTTCCACGTGCAGTCGCTTTGGGCGCGGGAGCGCTGGCCGCAGGCGATGCTCGCGACCTCGACCCATGACACCAAGCGCAGCGAGGACGTGCGGGCCCGGCTGGCCGCGCTCAGCGAGATCCCGGACCGGTGGCATGGGGCACTCCAACGCTGGGCGGAGCTGAACCGGCCGCACCGGACGGACGGCCTACCGGACGCCGGGACCGAGTACCTCCTGTACCAGACGCTGGTGGGCGCCTGGCCGATCGGGGTGGAGCGAGCGGTGGCCTACGTGATCAAGGCGGCCCGCGAGGCCAAGACGCACACCTCATGGATCGCTCCGGTCGCCGCCTACGAGAGCGCGCTGGAGTCCTTCGTCGCCGGCGTGCTCGACGACGGGGAGTTCCTCGCCGACCTGGAGTCCTTCCTTCCGCCCCTGATCGAAGCCGGGTGGGTCAATTCGCTGGCCATGAAGCTCGTCTGCCTGACCGCGCCCGGGGTGCCCGACCTCTATCAGGGCAGCGAGCTCTGGGACCTGAGCCTGGTGGATCCCGACAACCGGCGCCCGGTCGACTACGCGGAACGCCGGCGGCTGCTGCGCCGGCTGGAAGGCTGGGGCGAGGGGGCGGCGGCGGCCGCCTGGACGGAGAGGGAGAGCGGCCTGCCCAAGCTGCTCGTGGTCACGAGGGCGCTTGGCCTGCGTGCGGAGCGACCGGACGCCTTCGTGGACGGGGACTACCGGCCGCTCGAGGTGGTGGGGGAGATGGCGCGCCACGCGCTGGGCTTCCTGCGCGGCGGCGAGGTGGCGGTGGTGGTGCCGCGCCTCACGCTGGTCCGCGGCGGCGACTGGGCGGGAACCATTTGCGCGCTGCCGGCCGGACGCTGGGTCGACCGGTTCACGGGCAACCGGTGCGCGGGCGGCGAGGTGCCGCTGGAGGAGCTGCTGGCCGGATTCCCTGTGGCGCTGCTGGTGCGCGAAGGCGGAGGCGAGGCCGGGTGAGCCAGACCCGGGTCTGGGTGCCGCGCGCCGGCGGCGTGGAGCTGGTCGCCGGCCCCCGCCGGGACGCGATGCAGCCTGAGGCGCGAGGGTGGTGGTCGGCGCCGGCGGTGGCGCCCGGCCGCGACTACGCCTTCAGCATCGACGGCGCCGAGCCGCTTCCGGACCCCCGCTCGCCCTGGCAGCCGTCAGGCGTGCACGGTCCCTCGCGCGCGCTCGACCACGGCGACTTCGCCTGGAGCGACCAGGGCTGGCGGGGCCGGGAGCTGGCGACCGCCGTGGTCTACGAGCTGCACGTGGGCACATTCACGCCGCAGGGCACCGTCGATGCGGTGATCGGGAAGCTCGACCACCTGGTGGAGCTGGGAGTCGACACCGTGGAGCTGATGCCCGTCGCCGAGTTCCCGGGAGACCGGGGCTGGGGCTACGACGGTGTCGATCTCTGGGCACCCCACCACGCCTACGGCGGTCCGGCCGGGCTGAAGCGGCTGGTGGACGCCTGTCACGGCCGTGGTCTGGCGGTCGTCCTGGACGTCGTCTACAACCACGTGGGACCTGAGGGCAACCACCTGGAACCCTTCGGGCCCTACTTCACCAGCCGGCACCGCACGCCCTGGGGCAAGGCCCTCAACTTCGACGGGCGCTCCGCGCGCCCGGTACGCGACTTCGTCATCGAGAACGCGCTGATGTGGCTGCGTGACTACCACCTTGACGGCCTGCGGCTGGACGCCGTCCACGCCATCGTGGACAGCTCTCGCCGGCACATCGTCGAGGAGCTGGCCTCACGCGTGCACGAGCTCGGCGAGCAGCTGGAGCGACGCCTCTGGGTGGTGGGGGAGGAGCCGGCCATCAACCCCCGCCTGCTCGGGTTCGGAGTCGACGGCCAGTGGACTGACACCTTTCACCACGCGCTGCACGTGCTGCTCACGGGTGAGCGGCAGGGCTACTACGCCCCCTTCGGCACCGTGGCCGACCTGTCGGCGGCGCTGCTGGAGCCGCGGTCGTTGGGGCTACCCTACACGCGGTTTCTGGGGTACTCGCAGAACCACGACCAGGTCGGCAACCGGGGGGCGGGTGAGCGCCTCTCGCAGCTGGTGGACGGGCGCCGGCTGCGGCTGGCGGCGGCACTGGTCCTGCTGTCGCCCTTCGTGCCCATGCTCTTCATGGGCGAGGAGTGGGGCGCCTCGACGCCTTTCCTCTTCTTCAGCGACCACCGCGACCCGCGCATCGCGCGGGCGACCAGCCGCGGCCGCGTCGAGGAGTTCAAGGCCTTCGGCTGGCGGCCGGAGGACGTCCCCGACCCGCAGGCACCCGCGAGCTTCGAGCGTTCGAAGCTGGACTGGTCGGAGATCGCTCGAGACCCGCACCGCTCGCTGCTGGAGTGGTATCGAGCGCTGATCCGGCTGCGACGCCGGCTGGCCGGGTCGCCCGTCGAGCTCTCCCACGAGGGCGCTGTGCTCATCGTGCGGCGCGGCGAAGTGCGCGTCATCTGCGACTTCGAAGGCGGCGACGTGCGCGTCGAAGGAGGGGTCGAGGCGGGCATCCCGAACGCATGATCGGAGGCGTTTTGGGGAATAAACATTCATGGCAAAAGGCGACTTCGTCGAGATCCTCGTGGACGCCGGTGGCGGCACGGCGCGCGAGTACCGCATAGGGGCCATGCGGGCGGGCCGCCGGCTGGAGATCAAGACCTCCAGGACCTCGGTGGAGGTGAACGAGCTGACCAGGAACGGCCGTGTCGTGCGCAGTGCACGCTTCATGGCCCCCCGAGTCCTGGCCCTGGTCGAACACCCCGTCGAGGAAGGCGCCGCCGCGGCCTGACCCGTCAGGACCGAACGTGCCTCCCAATATGTCCCTCCCCCTTGCGGGGAGGGTAGGGAGGGGGTCCCTCCTCAGTCAGGGTCCTTCGAAAGCTCGACCCCGTGCTTCTTGGCGGCCCGCTTGATGCGGCCCTTGGCCTCGTCCTTCTCGGACTTGCTGACGCCCTCGACCTGGTTGAAGCGCGCCGCGGCGTTGCGCACGTGGCTCGCGTCGCTGAGGGGCGCCTTGCGTTCCTTCGGGAACGCGAACTCCTTGTCTGGAAGCTTGTCGCGCTTCTTCGCATTGAGCTCTGGCATACCGCCGATCATACGGAAGGGCTTCGGAAGGCTTCCTGGCACAATCTCGGGTTGTCGTGAGCCTCGCCACCTGCCCCAACTGCGGCGCTCCCGCCTCGCCCGACAGCTGGACCTGCCGCTACTGCCACGCCAGCACGGACCCGGACCGCGCCGGTATCCCGTCCCTGGCCGGGTTCGGCGCCCTCGTCCAGGGCAGTGAGCAGTCCCTCC
>JALYYF010000432.1 GCA_030946725.1 Candidatus Dormiibacterota bacterium | reverse complement strand
GCAATGCGGGAGGAGGACTACCTATACTCATTGGCTTCGAGGAGGCGCTTCATGGACTGCAGCGCCTCCCTCAGGCGGCCCCTGACCAGGGCGTCCACCTCTCCGGCGACGAGCTCGCCGACCATCCCCAGCGGGGGAACGTAGCCGATCGAGAGCGACACGTCAGTTCCGGCGTCGCTGGGGCGGAAGTCCCAGCGGCCGGACTGCTGGAGAAGCCCGGACTCCGAGCGCCAGCCGATCGAATGCGGCTCATCCCACCTGTCCAGCACCAGGACGTTCTCAAGCGGGAAGCCGAGGGCGGTCATGGAGACCTCGAAACGGGCGCCGGGTCCGCGCGTCTCCCGCTGAAGGGGCTCCCAGCGGTTGATCCCTTCCAGGACCTGCGCCACGTGCCTGTAGTCGGCCACCCAGTCGAACACCTCCTGGGGCGGCCTCCGGATCGCGATCTCGGCGGAGAATCTGTGCTCGGCCATAGGCTCTAAATCATGAGAGTGCGGCGCACACCCGGGCCCGTCCACGCGGAGGACTGCGTGGCCTCCCCGATCGAGCCCGACCCGGAGCGACTCCGCGACTCCTTCTTTTCCGACATCAGGTGGCTGACGCTGGGCGTCGTGCACGGGGAGCGGTGGCGAATCGCCGTCGGCCCCCTCACGCTCCACAAGTTCGGCGACCCGGAGGCGACCGGGCGGGGCTGGAGCTGGAGAATCGGACGCGGCCTTCTCGGGGCCCGGCCAGGGGGAACCCTGAGCTACGAGTGGAGCCAGGGCCAGCTGAAGGCCACCGTGGACGGCTACTGGCCGGCCCTTCCGCGGCCGATCTACAGGCTCACCCAGCTGCCCCTTCACCATCTGGTGACGCGGCTGTTCCTGCTCCAGCTGCGCGGCAGGGTGCCGCCTCCGGGGATTCCGGGCGGCCCGGCGCAGCGGTTGGCAGCGGCTGCAATGGACCTCAGCCTCTGCGCCGCCGCCAGCCTGCTCCTCGGCCGACGCCGAGGCTGGAAGGCGTTGGCGCCGGTGGTGGCCGGCTATCACCTGGCCGCCTGGTCGCTGGCCGGCCAGACGCTGGGTGGGAAGGTCCTTGGCCTGCGGGTGGTCTCCGTCGACGGAGGATCCGTGATCCCGGCTCAGGCCCTGGTGCGGCTCCTGGCGCTACCCGCCTCGCTGGTCCGCCTCAAAGCCGTGCACGACCGCCTCGCGCTCACAGAGGTGATCGAGGCCGGCTCCTGAACAGGCTGATCCCCCATCACACCGGCGGCTCACTCACCGCTGGCACGCGGCAGGTAAACCGCGAAACGCGAGCCGCGGCCGGGTTCGGTCCACTCCAGCTCCAGCCTGCCGCCGTGCCGTTCGGTCAGCTCGCGCGCGATGTAGAGCCCGAGCCCGGTGCCGGGAACGGCAGGCTGGTCCGGATCCTCGATCCGCTGGAAGCGCTCGAACACCCGTTCGGCGAGATCGTGGCGCATCCCGCGTCCCTGGTCCTCCACGGCGAGCCGGCCCAGCCGGGCGCCCTCCACGGCCGCAACCTCGATACGGACCGCGGGAGGCGCATCCACCCGCCGGTAGGCGAATGCGTTGCCGACCAGCTGCTCCAGGATCCGCCGCAGCTGGATTCGATCGATCAGCACGGTCACCGGTCGCTCGGGTGCAACCACCTCGACCGGCTCCGGGCACGACTCCGCCACCTGGGCGGCCACCTCTGCGAGGTCGACCGCCTCGATCACGGAACTGAGCCGACCGGTCTCGAGCCGTGCCGCGGTGAGGAGGTCGTCGACCAGGCGGGTCAGCTCCGCGACCTTGAGTTCCAGGGCCTCCAGCGGTCCGGCCCAGGACGGGGGCGCCGGACCGAAGGCCTCCTCCCGCAGCATCGACAGGTATCCGCCGATCACGGTCAGCGGCGCGCGCAGCTCGTGCGCGGCCATGTCCAGGAAGTCGCTCTTCACCCGGCCGGCCTCGTGCGTCTGGGCGTAGAGGAAGGAGTTCCGCAGCGCCAGCGCCGCCGGACCCGCCAGCAGCCGGAGCGTCTCCACGTCCTCCCGGCTGAACGCCGGGTCGCTCCGGCGGCTGAGCACCAGGATCGCCACCACGTCACCGGCGTAGGAGAGCGGCAGTGTCGCCGTGTGCCGCACCTCGGCCAGGGCGCGGCGGAGTGCCGGAGGCATCGCGGTCAGGTCATAGCGGCCTCCCAGGACGGGCACCCGCGTGAAGACGGCTCGAGACATCAGCTCCTGGGCGCCCACAGGCTGCCTGAAGCCGGCCACGTCCTCGAGCCCGTCGACGTCATAGGCGTCCTCGACCACGGTCTCCGCTCCGTCGATCCGGAGCAGCACGCAGCGCTCGGCCCGGCTTCCCACCGTTGCCCGCCGCACCAGCCGGCGCACCACGTCCTGGACATCCAGGGACTGCGCCAGGTCGAGCGCCACGTCTATGGCCAGCTGCAGCCGCTCCATGGACCGGTCGGCGGCAGCCCGGAATTCCGCCCGCTGGATGGAGAGGCTGACGAGCGCCCCGAAGTCGTCGATCAGGCGCCGCTCTTCGGCGGAGAAGTGGACGGGCTGCCGGCGCAGCACCGTCAGGACGCCGACTGCCGTGCGGCCGTCGGGGAGCGGCTGCCGGCTCAGCAGTGGGATGGCCCGGAGCGTGTGCACGCCGAAAGACGAGAGCAGCGCCGGGTCGGCCCCCTCCTGGTTCATCCGCACGCTCTCGTGCGGACTGCGCGCCGCGATCGCGCGGCCGGCGATGCTGCCCGCCAGCGGGTAGGTGCGGCCCAGCAGGCGCTCGGCCGCCGCCCCGGCGGCTCCCAGGCAGTGGAAGCTGTCCTGCCTGTCGGCCGGGACGACGGCGATCATGCACTCGACAGCGGGGAGCAGCCGGCGGCCCTGGATCGCGAGCTGGCGCGCCAGCTCCTCGAGCGACTCGCCGGGGTCGAAGTCCGCGCCAGTGACCTCCATGACCGCTCGGAAGGTGGCGCCCAGCCGCTCCTCCAGGTCGAGGCCGTCGACGGGCTCGGCGACGTCGTCGGCGGGTCCTATCCACGGCTCGAGGTCCTTCACGATCAGGACCCGGCCCTCCGGCCCGCCCGCGGATACCAGCGGCGTCGCCGTGACCACGGCGTTGAATACGCGGCCGTCGGCACGGCGGAGCAGCAGCCGGCGCGCGCCATGCTCTTCACCGGCAGGCCAGCCCAGCCCCAGCTCGCCGAGCGCCCGCCCTTTGACCTCATCCGCCTCCCGCCCGAACAGCTTCCGGGCGCCGGCCGACCAGAGCCGAACGCAGCCCTGCTCGTCCAGCGCGATCACCGCGTCAGGGATGGCGGCCAGCACGGCCGCCGCGTCGCTCACGACCGGTCCCTCAAGGGCAGGCGGAGGACGAAGCGGCTGCCCTGGCCCAGCACGCTGTGCTCGAGCTCGACCTTCCCCCCGTGCCGCTGGGCCAGCTGCTGGCTGATGTAGAGGCCGAGTCCCGTCCCGCTGGTCCGGTCCGAGACCTCGTCGGCCCTGACGAAGCGCTCGAATATGCGCTCACGCATCTCGGAGGGCACGCCGCGGCCGCGGTCTTCCACGGCCACGCCCGCGTGACCGTTCTCCGTGACCACCTCCAGCCGCACCCAGGGCGGCTGGTTGCCGCGCCGGTAGGTCAGCGCGTTGTTGAGCAGGTTGTCGAGCACGCGCGAGAGCTGCTCCGGGTCGCCGGTGACGAGCACCGGATCGGGGGGCAGGTCACACTCCAGATGTCCTCTCACCAGCTCCACCCGGGGGCCCGCCCGGCGCGCCGCCGCGTCCACCACGGAGCGCAGGTCGAGCCGATCGGCGCGTGCCGGGAGACCACCGGATTCCAGCCGCGAGGTGAGCAGGAGGTCGTCCACCAGCCGGCCCAGCTCACCCGCCTTGGCGGCCAGCAGCTCGACCGGTCCCCGCCAGCGAGGTGGGGGTTCGCCCAGGCTGCCGTCGTTCAGCATCGAGAGGTAGCCGTTGATCACAGTCAGCGGAGTCCGCAGCTCGTGGGCGGCCATGTTCAGGAACTCGCTGCGCAGCCGGCTGGCGTCCTTGGCCTCGGCGAAGAGGCGCGCATTGCGGAGTATCAGCGCCGCAACGCTGCCGACCAGCTGGAGAGTGAGCGCGTCCTCACGGTTGAACCGATGGTCCTGGCGCCGGGCGACGACCAGAACGCCCATGGTCGAGCCGGCCAGGACCAGCGGCAGCGTCAGCGTCCAGCGCAGGCCGGCAAGGCCGGCCTCGGCCCCGAGGCCGGCGACCGAGTAGGGACCGCTGATATGCGGTTGCCCCTCGCGGACCGCCAGCTCCAGCACCGGCTGCCCGTCGGAAACCATGGCCCTCATCGGGAAGCGCCGGCCGGTCGGAGTGGAGTTGCCGGCGGAATCATGGCTATCGACGACCACGACCTCGTCCCCCTCCACCAGCAGGAGAGTCGCGCGGTCGGCGGCGACAGCGGACACGGCACGCTCGACAAGGCGTCTGATCACCTGCTGGGGATCGAGGGAACTGGCGAGGTCCACGGCCACGTCGATGCCTGTCTGCATCCGGGCGACCGTTTCCGAGGTGCTCCTGCGCAGCTCGGTTCGCTGCAGCGAGACGCTGACCAGCCGGACGAACTCGTCGATGAGGCGCCGCTCATAAGGCGTGAAGAAGGTGCGGCGGACGCGATAGAAGCCGAGGACGCCCATGGTGGTCCGCCCGTCCGGCAGGGGCCGCGGGCTGAGCAGCGGAACCAGCCGGGCGCTGTTGACCTCGCCCTCGAGGAGCGTCTGCCGGAGGCTGCTGAGCTCCTGGAGAAGGACCGTCTCGACCGCCCGCCGCTCTCGGAGGGCGCGGCCGGCCAGGCTGCCCTCCTGGGGCCATTCGCTGCCCACCTGCCGCTCCGCCCAGGGCCCCGCCCCGGCCAGGATGTGGAAGTACTCCGGCCGTTCCTGGGGCACCACCGAGAGCAGGCACTCGGCGTCGGGCAGCAGCCGCCGGGCCTGCCCGACCAGCAGGCGGGCCAGCGGCTCGGTGGCGTCCATGGCGGCCAGGTCCTGGCCGGCCAGGTCGACCAGGTCGTGGACTATGCCTCCCAGCGCGCGGTGCCAGCGTCGGCGGGGGGGGCCGGTGGTCTCCGCCGGGTCCAGCCAGGCGCCGACCGGCTTCACGGTCGCGGCCGTGCCCACCACGGTCCCGGCCGAGTCCCGCAGAGGCGCCAGGCTGACCGCCGCCGTGCGCTTCGCGCTCATCGGCATGACCAGCTGGACCTGCTCCACCCCACCCGCCGTGATCAGCTGCTCGGGGTCGGGGACCAGATCCGGCGGGAAGACCAGGGTGGCCGGCCGGCCGATCGCGTCGGCCGCGGCGTGCCCGAGCAGCTGCTCGGCTGCGCCCTCCCAGCCCACGATCCGGCCGCCTCGGTCGAGCAAGATCACGGCGTCGCCCAGCGCCCCCAGAACCTCGGCCTCGAGGGAAACGGGCGCCGGACCGGAGCCAAAGGCCATCAGCCGATTATGTAGTGGCCTCCTCGGCCGGGAGCGTCGCGGCATCGAACAGGCGTTGGAAGTCGGCCGGCAGCGTGGTCAGGCGCCTGCCGCAGGCGGCGTGGATGGCGTTCGCGACGGCCGGCGGGGCCGGCACGGCCGGCGGCTCCCCCACTCCCTTGGCTCCGAAAGGCCCGTGGGGCGAGGGCAGCTCCAGGAGGCTGACCTCGGTGTCGGGTGCCTGGTCGATGCTGGGAAGGCCATAGTCGATGAAGCTCGCCGTCTGCAGCCGGCCGTCACCGTCCCAGGCCAGCTCCTCGCCGAGCACGCGGCCCAGGCTCTGGAGGGCCCCGCCGTGGATCTGGCCCTCCACCTCCGGTGGGTTGAGCGCCCGGCCCACGTCCTGAATGGCGGCGTAGCCGGTCAGGCGCCAGAGACCCGTCTCGGCGTCGACCGCGGTCCGCGCCAGCTGCACAGTGAACATCGGCGACTGGACGGTGGCGGCGGACCTGCCCTGGCCCAGCACCGGCGGATAGCGGCCTCCGAACTGGGCCCCCAGGCCGGCCAGCTGGCCCACGTCCAGCGAGCGTCCGGGAGCGCCGGCCACCCGGACTTTGCCGTCCTCCACCACCAGGTCCTCGGGCGCGGCTTCCAGCTCCTCGGCGGCGATGTCCATGATCTGGCGGCGGGCGTCGGCTGCGGCCATCTGCACGGCGGGGCCCACCGTGTAGACGGTCTTGCTGCCACCCGCCATGCCGGCGTAGGGAGCGGTGGTCGTGTCGCCGGTCTCCACCCGGACCCGGTCCGGGGAGACGCCGAAGGTCTCGGCCGCGATCATCGCCATGGTCGTGTCCGTACCGCTGATGTCCACCGAACCGAGGTGCACGAGCAGCGTTCCGTCGGGCTCGACACGGCAGCCGGCGGCGGCCGGCTCCAGGCCGCCGCCCCAGGCGCCGACCGCCACCCCGACGCCTTCTCCGTCGGCCGCCGGCGAGGTGTAGAGGGGATGCTCCCGAGCAGCCTCCAGGCATTCCACCAGCCCGATCCTGGGCCAGGCGCGGCCGTCGGGTCGCGGGTCGCCCTCCCGGCTGGCGTTTCGAAGCCGCAGCTCGATGGGATCCTGGCCCAGCTGGGAGGCCAGCTCGTCCAGGGCCGACTCCAGGGCGAAGAAGGCGTGTGGGGCGCCGGGGGCCCGGTAGGCGGTGACGGGAGTCTTGTTGGTGACCACGTCCAGGGCCGTGATCTCGTACGCCGGCAGCCGGTAGGCGCCACCGAGCAGCAGCGCGGCCAGCGAGCCCAGGCCGCCCGGGCCGGCTCCATTGTCGAAGACGACCTCCGCCCGAAGCGCGAGCAGGCAGCCTTGCGCGTCGGCGCCGAGCTCCAGGTCGACGGTCGCAGCAGGCGCGCCCCGACCCATCAGGAACTCTTCTGTACGGGTCAGCTCCAGCTTGACCGGACCGTCGACCCGGCCCGCCAGCAGGGCCAGCAGCGGCTCGATCAAGCAGATCTTGCCGCCGAAGCCACCGCCGACCGGCATGGGCACTACTCGAATTCGGGAGACCGGCAGTCCGAGCTGTTCGGCGACGATGCTCCGGGTGAGGAAGCTTCCCTGCGTGGGCGTCCAGACGGTGAGCAACCCGTCGCGGGAGGTCTCGGCGACGGCGACGTGCGGTTCCAGGAAGCCCTGGTGAACGGCCGGGATCCGGTACCGGCCGCGCACCACCAAGGCGCTCGCTGCCAGGCCGGCGGCCGCGTCTCCCGCCTTGAGGTGGACACGCGAGCTGACGTTCGGACCCAGCTCGACCCCGGCCTCCTCCCCGCCGCCCGCGACCCCGTGCGCTCCAGCGTCGTCGGCCGCGGACACGGCTCCGTCGAGCACGGGGCGTGCGCCCTCACGGATCGCCGCCTCCGGGTCGACCAGCGCTTCCAGCTCCTGGTACTCCACCTCGACCAGGGCGGCCGCGTCCGCGGCCTGTTCCTCGGTCTCGGCGACGACGGCCGCCACCGGCTGGCCGGCGTAGTAGACCCGCTCTCGCGCCAGCGGCTGGTCGGGACCGGAGACGGCCAGGGGTGGTAGGTCAAAACCGGAGACGGCGTCGAGGACGCCGGGGGCGGCTCGGGCCGACTCCAGCTCGACGCTCAGCACGCGTGCGGCAGCATGTGGACTCAGGACCAGACGTACGTGAGACAGCCCCCGGGGCTGCAGGTCCGCGGTGAAGCGGGTGGCCCCGGTGACCTTCTCGCCGCCCTCGATCCGCTTCCGGGGCACGCCAATGACCGCCTCCACTCGCATGATCATCATATGGATGTGGCTCACCGCCCCCGCCAGCCCACCGACCTGGTCATCTTCGGCGCGTCAGGAGACCTGACCCGCCGCAAGATCCTGCCCGCGCTGCGCGGCATCGCGAACGACGGCCAGATCCGGCTTCTGGGCGCCGGTCGCAGCCAGATGTCCCAGGACGACTTCCGCAAGCTGGTGGCGCAGACCACCGAGAACGCCGAGCTGGCGGCTCGCAGCCAGTGGGTGCAGCTGGACTACGGGACGCCGGACAGCTACCAGGCGCTCAAGGCGGCGCTGGACAAGCACACCTCAGTCGTCTACTACCTGGCGACTCCGCCCGCCACCTTCGGGGCGATCCTCACCGGGCTGACCCGAGCCGGGCTGTCACGGAGGGGCGAGGACCGCCGGATCGTGGTCGAGAAGCCGCTGGGGCAGGACGCCGACAGCGCCCGGACGCTCAACGCGCAGCTGGGAGCGCTGTTCGACGAGACCCAGATCTTCCGCATCGACCACTACCTGGCCAAGGACACCGTGCAGAACGTCCTCGCCTTCCGGTTCAGCAACTCGCTGTTCGAGCCGGTGTGGAACCGAACCATGATCGAGAGCATCCAGATCACGGCCGCCGAAGAGATCGACATCGGCCAGCGAGCCGGCTACTACGACGGTATCGGCGCCGTTCGCGACATGGTGCAGAACCACGTGCTGCAGCTCCTGGCCCTGGTCGCCATGGAGCCGCCCAGCACCTTCGACCCCAGCGACATCCGGAAGGCGAAGCTGGAGCTGCTGCGCGCGGTGGAACCCCTGGATCCGTCCACGGCCGTGCGGGGGCAGTATGAGGGCTACCTCGACGCCGAGGGTGTCGAGCCGGATTCCCGCCGCGAGACCTACGCCGCCGCCCGGGTCGTCATAGAGAACTGGCGCTGGGAAGGGGTGCCGATCTTCATCCGCACCGGCAAGGCGCTGCGCCGCCAGCTCACCGAGGCCGTGATCCGGCTTCGCGACGCGCCCCACCTGCGGGTGGGCGGACGCCGCCAGCGCGGCATACCGACGCTGGTCGTGATCCGCTTCCAGCCCGACGAGGGCATCCTGCTCAGGATCGGCGCCAAGCGGCCGGGAAGCCGCTTCGAGATGGTCCCGGCGGGGATGAAGCTCGAGTACAGCAGGCTGGTCCGCCAGCAGCTGCCGGACGCTTACGACAACGTGCTCAGCGAGGTGCTGGCGGGCGGCCACACGGTCTTCCCCGGCGGCAGGGAGATCGAGCGCTCCTGGGAGATCGTGGACCCGCTGCTCCAGTCCTGGGAGACAGAGGGCCATCCGGAGATCTACCGGCGCGGCTCCTGGGGGCCGCAGGCGGCGGCCGAGCTGATGGCGGTGCAGAGCGGCGGGCGCTGGATGGTCTCCGGGGACGAACCGGGCACCGAGTAGCCCCAGCGTCCCGGCGCCCTCGCGGGCCGTCTCTTACGATCGCAAGTGTGAAGATCACCAACCTGAACGACGCGCTCGAGGGTTCCCCCATGGAGCTTCCGTACTTCACGGGACCGACCACCTCGCATCCTCTCCACAGCACGACCGATCCGCACACGGTGAATGTGAGCGTGGTGCGCTTCGCCGCCGGCAGCCGGAACTATTGGCACCGTCACGCGGGAGGCCAGTTTCTACACGTCGTCGAGGGTGAGGGCTGGGTGCAGTCTCGTGGCGAGCCGGCTCAGCGAATCGACACCGGCGACAGCGTGTCGGCCGATCCCGGTGAGGAGCACTGGCACGGCGCCGGCGAATCGGGCGCCATGGCCCACATAGCGGTCAGCGTGGGGGAAGCGACCTTCCTCGAGCCCTCGGACGCCCCAGATCCAGCCGGTTCCTGAGGCCGGGTTCGTTGTAGTTTCTTTGTAGGCCGGGAATGACCTCACCCCAAAGGATAGGCGCCTTCCCGCCGGCTCCATGAGCGGGCGGCCGCTTCTTGCCCTGGGTGCGGTCGGCCTGGCGGTGCTGGGCGTGGTCTGGTACGCGGTCGTGGCGCCCTCCAGGGGCACCTCGGTGGAGCCGGGGGCCGCCACCAACGTCGAGATCGCGGCCACCGCCACGGGTACCGGCAACTGGGTGCGCTACCTGCTCAGCGTTCGCAACATCGGCGATCAGACCTTCAGCGGTGACGTGCTCCTGATCGACAACCAGGACCAGGGCGGTGCCACGGTGGCCCCGTCGCCGGCACCGAGCCTGACCCGCGTCCCTCGCCTTCCGACGCCGCCCGAGGTCGCCGCGCAGCCCGCCTACCGGGCTCACGTGACGGTCCCCGGCCGCACCACGCGGACGATAGCCATGACCGCGCCCGATTCCTTCAACTACGCTCAGGTCCTGAGCGGCAGCCAGATCCTCGCCGATTCCGCGGTGGAGAGGTCGGTGATGCTCCCGGTCGCGGTCCTCAGCGACGTGGAGACGGCGGCCCGGGCCATCGGCGCCATCCAGTTCGACCGCATCGTCCCGCGGGTCGCGGACTTCGCCTCCGCCCGGAGCTTCCCCACCAACCCGCTGCAGCTGGCCACCTACGCCGTCGTGGTGCTCGACCAGGTCGACACCGTCGCGTTGAGCGGTGCCCAGGTTCAGGCCCTGCGCGACTTCGTGGGCCTGGGGGGAACCCTGCTCGTGACCGGAGGGTCCGACTGGCGCCGGACGCTGGCTCCGCTGCCCGCCGACCTCCTGCCCATCAACGCCCAGTCGACAGGCACGGTGTCGCTCCAGCCGCTGGCTCAGCTGGCCGGCGCCGCCGCGGGAGACCTGAGCGCTCCAGCCGCCACCGGACCCCTCAGGGCGGGCGCCAGAGAGCTGCTCTCGTCCGACGGGGCCACGCTGGCCGCGCAGATCGACCATGGCGCGGGCCGCGTCGTGGAGCTGGCCTTCGGCCCGGCGGCGAGTCCCGTAGCCAGCTCCGAGTACGCCGCGCTGGCCTGGAAGGCCGGCCTGGCACGAAGCCTGGTGGACGTTCCCGGAAGCAACCCGGCGGCCGCCACCGTCCTGGCTCCCGACCCTCAGTTCACCGGCTTCCTGCCGACCGCGGGCGACGCGCCGCTGCCGGCGCCGGCGCTGGTGGGGGCTGTGCTGCTGCTCTACGTCCTGGTCGCCGCGCCGCTCAACTACCTCCTGGTCTACCGCAGGCTGCGACGCCCCACCCTGATGTGGCTGACGGCCCCGGCGATCGCCGTGCTCTTCACCACCATCTTCTATGCCGTCGGCACCGACCTCCAGGGGAGCCTCCAGGACCACGAGATCGAGGTCGTGAAGGTCGGCTCCGGCCAGACCATCAACACGCTCGAGTACCACCGGGTGCTCTTCCTGCGGCGCGGCAATCACCAGGTCGTCCCGGCGCCGGACACGCTGGTTGCCCCCATGACCATGGACACCTACCGGACGACCGGGTCGACGTGCGAGCGCTGCACGACGCAGCTCCAGGGCCTGGCCGCCGGCATGGAGAACGTGCTTTCGGGGCCCCAGCCGGTGGTCCAGGAGGAGGGCGTGGTCTACGGGAGCGTCCGGGTCATCGCCAGCTCGGGCGTCACGCATCTTCCTGCTGGGCTTGCGGCACAGCTTTCGGTTACAGGCGGCCACCTGGTCGGGACACTGACCAACCGGAGCCTATCGCCAATCCAGGGGCTGACGCTCTTCGCGACGGACGGCGACACCCTGCAGCGGGCCGACATCCTGGCCTGGCTGCCCGCGGGCGCCACGGCGCAGGTCGACGTCCCCATCCAGTCCGACACGAGCTCGCAGCGGTCCTCCTCCGCTTCTGTTCTGCGGTCGGTGGCGCTGGCCAGCCTCTCGGCCGGAAAGGGATCCGTGCTGACCGGCTTCACCGCGCCCACCCCGAGCGCCCTGAAAGTCGACGGCGGCCGGCCGCAGCTGAGCAGCCTCGCGGTCCTCCAGCAGCCCGTGCAGGTGGAAGCCGCGGACGGGCTGCTGCGCTCTTTCGAGACCAGGCAGCTGGCCATCTCGAATGGAGAACCGGGCAGCGGCTTCCAGGACGCCTACGACATCGTCGTGCCCCACACCTCCGCGGTGCTGACCCTGAACTACAACACCGACCTCAGCGCCGAGATGGAGGTCTACGACTTTTCGCTGGGCCGCTTCGTCAGGGCGACGCCGCCGCCGGCGGGCAGGGTCCTGACCTCGGTCCCCGTTTCCCCGACCCAGATCTCCAACGGCCTGGTCCGCGTCCGACTCCGCGAGGCCCGCCTGTTCCAGGGCTCCTCAGTCTGGGTAGACACCGCGAGCCCCTGAAATGGCTCCTACCCCGCAGGCGGGGGAGGCTGGGTGGGGGGTGCTCCGTTCGAGCCACGTTGGGATCAGCGCGAGACCACCGAGGCCCCCCACCAACCTCCCCCCGCAGGCGGGGGGAGGACTAACCCTTCAAATTTGCCTGAAAATGTCGAGGCGGCCCGGACCGGCCGGACCGCCTCTTGCCTGGGGGAGTGGGGCGAAATTGGTGGCCTCTCGGCTGTGCAGTAGCCGCGGCCATTTGGTAGCTACGAAGGAGACCCGGGAGTAGATCAC
>JALYYF010000430.1 GCA_030946725.1 Candidatus Dormiibacterota bacterium | reverse complement strand
TCGGCTGTAGGGATCAACCCAAGAATATGTCTCAAGCAATACAGCCCGCCGACGCGGGCGGACGGTCCTCGTCGTACTGGTCGGATAGAGTTCCGACCGACCTGCGCCCGCTGGGCAGCTCGGGGCGCACCTTCAGCGGCCGCCTCGACAGCGGGGCACCGGTCGCCGTCAAGGCTGTGCCCGTGAGCTCACAGGAAGAGGCCGAGCGCATGCTCGAGTATCTCGAACGGCTGGCCAGCTATGGCAATCCCACCCTCGTGCCCATCCTGGGCGCCGAGTACCGGGCGGGCACGCTGCTGGTCATGTCCGAGCTGGATGACGGTCTCCCCCTGGGCGAGCTGATGTCCAGGTCCCCGCTCTCGCCCTCTCAGGTGATCTCGGTCGGGCTCGACGTCCTTACCGGACTCCAGGCCCTCCAGCAGCTCGGGCTCAGTCATGGAAACCTGCACGCGGGCAACGTCCACGTGTCCCGGCGGGGCCGGGCACGCCTCGGCGACTATGCGCTGCGGCCCCGGTTTCGACCCGACTCACCCCGCCTCGGCTGGCCGGATCCCCGCGTGGACCTGGCGGCGGCGGGGACCCTGCTCTCGGGCGCGCTCGGCGTGGAGCCCCGGTCCCAGGGATCGGATCTGAACCAGGCCGAACGATCGGTGCCGGCTCTGGTGGCCGCCGTCCGGGTGATGGCCGAAGGCGGCGCGGGACGCTTCGCCGGGGCCGCGCTCGGCCTCTTCGAGGAGGCCTCCGGAAGCCGGGCTCGCGCGCCTCAGCTGGACCGCAGCAGGCAGGAGCTGGCCTCGCTGGTCCAGGGCGAGCAGCCGGCGCGGCCTGCGGCCGCCACGCCGGTGCCTCAGGCCGTGCCGCAGCCGGCTCGGTTCGAGACGAACGCGTTCAGGGAACCGGCACCGCGGCCCCGACCGGCCTCACCGGCACCGAGGCCCGCGGCGGCCTCCACCGGCCGGACGGCCGGGCCGGCCCGCGGCCGCTACCGGAACGTGCGCTGGCTCTTTCTGGCGGCCGCCCTGAGCCTGCTCGCGCTGACCCTCGGGCTCCTGGGCGCCTACGTGTTCCTGCGACCATCTCCGGCGTCATCCGCGCAGGTGCGGCATACGCCGGCCGTGCAGACCGGAGGCCAGACCGCGTCGCTCCCCTCAACCGCACCCTCGGCACTGCCCACCGGGCAGCCCGCTCAGCAGAGCGGGGCGACCGCTCCCAGTCCCTCCGAGCCACCCGTTCCAGCTCCGGCGACGGCCGCCGCTCCGCCGGCATCCGACCAGGCGCCGCCCGCGGCTCCGGCGGCGGCGGGGGCGGGCAGCCCGACCGGCGCCGTCAGCCAGTTCTACGACCGCGTGGTCACGCACGACTTCAACGGCGCCGTGGGACTCTGGAGCGCAAGCATGCAGTCCGCGTACCCGCCGGCGGACAACATCAACGGTCGCTTCTCCGACACCAGCTCGATGTCGATTCGCCGCAACGACCTGGTGTCCTCGGGTGGTGGCAGGGCCGTGGTGGCCGTCGACCTGGTCGAGGTGAGGGGCGGCCGCACCTATCACTGGGTGGGTAACTGGTACCTGGTCCAGTCCGACTCGGGCTGGTTGCTGGACCGTCCCGGCCTGCACCCCGCCTGATCGCCGCGCGCCCGGCGGGAACGGGAAGGGGGCGCTCCGAACCGGGGCGCCCCAGCTAATCCCTCAGAAGCCGGGCCGGCGCGAGACTCCTCTTCCCCGCTGTCGCAGGATCCAGACGGCTCCTCTCATGAAGCCGAGCGCGGTCGCAATCTCGTCTCCCTTGAAGAAGTCCCTGGCGCCGCCGACCAGCTCCTCGTAGCGCTGACGCCCGGCTCGGGTGCCGATCACGTAGCCCAGCCCGAAAAGTGCCATCTTCCCCAACATCTCGCTCGTCTCCTTGATAAGTGCTCCGACTAGGTTCCCGCCGACACCCGCTTTGCGACCACCCGCACTCCGACCTTGAGCCGCGGCTCGATCCAGAGCCAGAAGAACTTAGGCGGATCGATGCCGAAGTCACGCATGTCGAAGACCTGCTCGCCCTCGACGACCAGCAGGCCGGGCGCCACCGACATCTTGAAGTCCCCATCGAAGCTCCGGGTGCGACCGTGCACGGTCACGTCGCCGCTGGCGCGGCAGCGTCCCCCGTTGAGAGTCGAAACCTTCTTCACACGCCACTCGATGGACGGATGGCCGCGGGCGTTCATCCGCCGCAGCATCTCGATGTCGCGCAGCTCGTTACCGGAGTTGAGGTCCTCTACCCAGAAGGCAAGCTGCGCCCGGTGCGTCGCGGCAGGGTCCAGCTGACCGTCACCGTTGAAGCTCGCCTCTATGTAGCCGTAGATCCCGGCCGCCTTGACCTCCACCGGGTGGGCGTTGGAGTCGAGCTCGGCCCAGAACCTGGACTCCTCCGGTACCGCTCTATACCTGTTCACGCACCTGCGGGACTTGCACGCTCACATTCGCCGAAGGCGCAGGTAGCGGCGTATGTCGCCACGATTCATGGCCAGCAGGGCCACGACGGCGACCACGCCGTACTTGAGGACCGGCAGCATTCCCACCTTGCGGGCGGGCCCGTCACTGCCGACCGTGACCACCAGCTTCATCTACAGCCTCCTTTCTCGCGCGATACACCCGTCAAATCAGTTCCGCCGTCACCGGCCCCCACCAACCGGTTCATCCGCGGGGCTCTCAGGCCGGTGCAGCAGCGCCACTTCCAGGTCGAGCTTGATCTGCTCCCCCACGATCCAGCGTCCCGCTTCCAGCGCCTCCTGCCAGTCGAGGAACCAGTCCAGCCTGCTGATCACGGTGGACGCGGTGAGGGTTGCTTTCTCGTTGCCGGAGGAGTCCGTGTCGCGCTCTTCCACCCTCACGTCCAGCCGGATCGGTCGTGTCGTGTTGCGAATCGTCAGGTCTCCGATCAGACGAAACCGCTCGTCTCCTCGGCGCTCGACACCCGTGCTCCGGAAGACCATGTCCGGGTAGGACTCGACGGCGAAGAAGTCTTTCGAACACAGGTGGTAGTCGCGGTCCAGGCTTCCGGTGTCGACGCTGGCCGTCTTGACGACGCATTCAACCTGCGCCGTCTTGGGATCGTCGTCCTGCAGCTCCACCCAGCCGCTGAAGTCGTTGAAGTGGCCGTGGACGGTGAGGAACTTCATGAACGCGCAGGAGAAACCGATCCGCGAATGGCGGGCGTCTATGCGGTACCGCACCTGCCGGCGTTCGGCGACGGCAACCTGAGCCGCGGGAGCTTCCGGCGCGGGCCGCTCCGGCTCGGACTGGACCTGTCTGGGGACGGCTCGCCCGAGCTGGCGTCCCAGGCGGCGTGCAATCGATTCAACCTTGCCGAACCGTGTGGCGGTGATCTCCCCGGCCGCCGAGCTGAAGACCTCGAGCACACCAAGCACGTTGCTGCCGTCGTGGATCGGAAAGGCGCCGACCGCCTGCAGCCCGCTGCGCAGGGCCGCCAGCTCGCGGGCCGACTCCGCCACCCGCACCAGGTCGGAGTGCCAGACCGGCTCCTGGCTGGCCCACACCTGTCCCGGTACGCCCGCGCCCTTCTCGTACGTCGTCTTCCTGGACAGGCCGGCGAGCTGCGAGCTGTCGACGGAGGTCGCCTGCCAGAACTCGCGGCAGCGCAGCCTCCGGCCTCCAGGTTCCAGCATCCACATCGCCCCGGCCGACCAGTCGAGGTTCCCGCACACCGCCTCCAGCAGCCGCCGGAAGCCCTCCTGCGGGTCGTCGGCGTCTGAGAGGACGTCGGTCACCGCGTCCTGCATGGCGCGCAGGCGCTCGGTCTCCTTGCGTGCCGAGATGTCGCGGCAGAAGGCGACCAGGTTCCACTTCCCCGGCTGCAGCTGTACCAGCGACAGGGAGAGTTCGAGCGGGATCTGGTGCCCGTCACGGTGGATCGCGGCCACCTCGACCGCCTGTCCCTCCTGCGGCCCCTCGTGGACGGCGAGGAAGGTGGCGAAGATGCGCTCCAGCACCTCTCGGTAGCGGGGCGCGATGAAGGTGGTCAGGGCCGGTAGGCCGAGGATCTGCTTTCGAGGCCAGCCCAGCATCACCTCGGCCTGGCTGTTCCAGTGCGTGATCAGCCCCGATTCGTCGATCGCAACCACGGCGTCCAGAGAGGCCTCGAAGAGCGTGAGCAGCTGGAGATTCGCACCCCAGCTCTCGTTGCCGGCCGGCTTCAGCGCCGGTCCAGCGCTGCCGTTGCCGCCGACGGGCGCGCTGGAATGGTGGGGCGCAGCCGGGAGCTTGCTCATCGGCACCTGGCTCAGCTCCTCCAGCAGAGCGAAGACGCTGTGCTGGCGGTCGGAGGGGTTCTTCGCGAGCGCTCGAAAGAGGACCGGGTCGAGCTCAGGCGGCAGCTCTGGATTCAGAGAGCGCGCCGACGGGACCGGGTCGTAGACGGTGGCCAGGATCAGGTCGACCGGCGAGCTGGCGGCAAACGGCCGGGTTCCCGTCAGCAGCTCAAAGGCCAGCAGGCCCAGCGCGTGCACGTCGGAGCGCCGGTCTACCTCCAGGCCCATCGCCTGCTCGGGAGACATGTACCCGGGCGTGCCGAGGGCGTACCCGTAGTTGATGCGCGCCAGGCCGAAGTCGGTGAGCATGATGGAGCCGTCCCTCTCCAGCAGGACGTTGTTCGGCTTCAGGTCCTGGTGGACGACGCCCGCCTCGTGGGCGCTGTGGAGAGCGTCGGCGATCGAGCGCAGGATGCGCCAGACCGCCCCCAGGTCGACAGTGCCCTCCATCAGCACGTCCTTCAGCGTGCCGCCGTGAACCAGCCGCATGCTGAGATAGGTGAGCTGCGAACGGGTGCCGATCTCGTACACGGGCACGATGCCCGGATGTCCGAGCTTGGAGATGGTCGCAGCCTGGCTGACGAAGCGGCGCATGAAGCCGGGACGAGCCGTGAGCCCGGGGTCCAGGACCTTCAGGGCCACCTGCTGTTCCGTCGGCTTCTGGGTCGCCCGATAGACGACACCCACGCCGCCTGAGCCCAGGCGCTCCTCGACGCGATACTGACCGAGCGTAGAGCCCAAGAGGTCGGGCATAGCAATTTCCCCCCGCATCGCCATGGCGGCTAAGCCCTGGTTCGCGGCTGGCTATGCCCGGTCGATCTGTCAGCCCGGTCCGGCGACAGCTCCATGCATGCCATCACCCGGCGACGAGGGTGTCTCTCCACTACCGACTCGCGGCGTACCACTATCCGGTTTCCTCCTCACAGTGGCACGCGCGTTGGGCCCAACCATGCTTACCATCCCCACAGCCACGCCGGCCACAAACGAGGCAAATCCTAACGCTTGTCACGTCTCCCGTCGAGTGTCCAGCCCCCGGGGGGCAGGAAAATCGCTGTCTCGAGGGACCAGCTATTACGATAGGCGCCAAGTCGGGGGGCCGATGGAAGTGTCCACGGACGCCGTCAGGGCGTACCCCCGACACCCCGGGGAGGAAGAGCCTTGCAATCGAGCTACCAGGACGTCGGCTCCCGGCTGAGGATCAGAAGCTGGCCGCGGCGCCCGGCCGAGTCGGGTGCCGAGGCTCTTGCAGCCCGAGCGGCACACGGCGACCGTGAGGCCTTCGAGCAGCTGGTCCATCGATTTCAGCGTCGCATCTACGGCTTCGCATACCGCTACATCCGCGACGCCGACGAGGCCCAGGACCTTGCGCAGGAGATATTTCTGCGCCTGTACCGAAAGCTGGGGCGGTTCGACCCCCGCCGGCCCTTCGAGCCCTGGCTTTGGCGCGTGGCAGCCAACGTCTGCGCCAACTACCTGGACAGGCGGGTCCCGCCGCCGGCGGCCGTCGACGGTGACGACGGCAGTGGCGGCATCGCGGCGCCGCCCGCCCTGCTGGAGGAGACCCGGCTGGGAGCCGCACTGTCCCGACTGCCGCGGAACTACCGGCTCGTGCTCGTCCTCCACTACCAGGCGGACATGCCCCTGGCCGAGATCGCCGGCACGCTGGGTCTCTCAGAGATGACCGTCAAGTCCAGGCTCTACCGCGCACGGACTCAGCTCCAGCACGCACTGCTGAGACAGACGTGATCCCACCGCGCTGCCTGATCGTCCAGGGGCACCTCGGACGCTTCGTGGACGGCGCCCTCCCGGGTCCGAGGGCCCGCACCGTGCGTGACCATATCGAGGTCTGCGCGCGCTGCCTGGAAGCCGAGCGAATGGCGCGCGCGATTCCCGTCATGCTCTCCAGCTGGCTGGATCCGCCTCCCCCGCAGGCCCTGCTGCCCAGGCTGCTGACCGGCCTCCCCCTCCGCCGGAGGCTGGAGTGGCGTGCCACCGCCATGGCCGCCGCGCTCGTCCGCCTGCTGGCCTGCGCAGGGCTGGTCGCGGCAAGAACACCACCTGCCAAACTAAGCTGACACCGAAGGCCCAAATAGGCCATGATTCTGCGCAACGGGGCCGCCTGGAACGTCTGTAGTGCGTAAGAGGGATAGCTTCGCTCCGGCGGAGCGCTTTAAGGAAGGGAGCTGGAAAAACGCCGCCATGGCGCTCGCGGTCTGGCGGCAGAATCGGTCGTTGACCTAGATTTCCCACCCTCGCGAGGGTGG
>JALYYF010000469.1 GCA_030946725.1 Candidatus Dormiibacterota bacterium | reverse complement strand
GGACCAGCGCAGCCCGGCCCAGCGCCGGGCGGACGCCCTGGTGGAGCTGGCCCGCCAGCAGCTGGACGGCGGCCGGCTGCCGTCGGTGGGTGGCCAGCGCCCGCATCTCACGCTGACCGCCGAGCTGGCCAACCTGGGCACGGCTCCACGACCTGACTCGCGGCCCGGGGTCTTAGAGGGCGGCCAGCCGCTGGGGCTGGCGGCGGTGCGGCGGATCGCCTGCGACGCGGCCCTGAGCACGCTGCTGCTGGGCTCGGCCGGGGAGCCGCTCTCGGTGGGGCGGAGCCGGCGGGTGGTCTCGGGAGCCCTGCGGCGGGCGCTGGTGGCGCGGGACGGGGGCTGCCGCTTCCCGGGCTGCGACCGGCCGCCGGCCTGGACCGACGCCCACCACCTGGAGCACTGGGCCGACGGCGGGGAGACCGCCCTCAGCAACACCATCCTGCTCTGCCGGCGACATCACCGCCGGGTCCACGAGGAGGGATTGCGGCTGGTCCCCGACGGCACCGGCGGTCTGAGGGCGCAGCCGCCGTAGATCAAGGCTCCCCGCCGGTATGATCCAGCCACGTGATGCTGAGCTTGTGGACGGAAACCGCCTCGCAGAAGGCGAGGGGCCTGCTTACCGGCCCGGGAGGTTCCGGGAGCTAGCCGCTGCCTGCTGACCTCCCGGGACCTCTCGATCTCTGGATCGGGAGGTTTTTTTGTGGCCGAGGACTATGACTTCGCGGAGATCGAGGAACGCTGGAGAGCTCGCTGGGACGCCGAGCGGATTGGCCAGCCCGATCTCGACCGCGTGCCGCCCGACGGCAAGTTCTACAACCTGGTCGAGTTCCCGTATCCCTCCGCCGAGGGCCTCCACCTCGGCCACGCCTTCACCTACAGCGGCGCCGACGCCTACGGGCGCTACCGGCGGATGCGCGGCCGCGAGGTCTTTCAGCCGTTCGGCTTCGACTCCTTCGGCATCCACACCGAGAACTACGCCCTGAAGATCGGGGAACGCCCGGACGTCGTCACCGCCCGAACGACGGCCAACTACCGCCGCCAGCTGCGCCGCATGGGGGGCGCCTGGGCCTGGGACCACGAGCTCTCGACCAGCGACCCCCGCTACTACCGTTGGACGCAGTGGATCTTCCTGCGCCTGCTGCAGGCGGGGCTGGCGGTGCGCAAGCAGGGACCGGTCGTCTGGTGCCCCTCCTGCCTGACCGTCCTGGCCCGCGAGCAGCTGGAGGGCGACCGCTGCGAGCGCTGCGGCAGCCCCGTCACCGAGCGCGTCATGGAGCAGTGGTTCCTGCGCATCACCGCCTACGCCGACGCTTTGCTCGAGGGTCTGGAGGAGATCGACTGGCCCCATCGCGCCAAGCGCGTCCAGGAGGAGTGGATCGGCCGCTCGCAGGGCGTCGAGGTGGACTTCGAGGTCGAAGGCACCGGCGAGCGGCTGACCGCCTTCACGACGCGCCCGGACACGCTCTTCGGGGTCACCTTCCTCGCCCTGTCGCCGGACCATCCCAGGGCCGCCGAGCTCGCCGGTCGCCGCGCCATCAACCCGGCGAACGGGCGGCCGGCGCCCATCCTGGTGGTCGATTACGTCCTGGCCTCGTACGGCACCGGGGTGGTGATGGGAGTCCCCGCCCACGACGAGCGCGACTGGGAGTTCGCCGGGGACCACGAGCTCCCGATCGTGACTGTGATCCGGTCGGATCAGGCCCCCGGGGACGGCCCCTGGACCGGCGACGGCGTGCTCGTCGATTCCGGCCCCTTCACCGGTCTCGACTCGGCCACGGCCCGCGACCGCATCGCCGCCTGGTTGCTCGAGCGGGGCGTCGGGCGGCCGGCCACCCGCTACCGTCTGCACGACTGGCTGATCTCCCGCCAGCGGTACTGGGGACCTCCGATACCCGTCGTCTACTGTCCCCGGTGTGGCACGGTGCCCGTGCCCGACGACCAGCTGCCGGTCCTGCTGCCGGTGATCGACAACTTCCGGCCCACCGGGACCGGCCTCTCGCCGCTGGCCTCTGTGGAGAGCTTCGTCGCCACCACCTGCCCCCGCTGTGGCGGCCCGGCGCGCCGCGAGACCGACGTCGGGGACACCTTCTTCGACTCGGCCTGGTATTACCTGCGCTACCCCTCAACCGACTTCGACGACCGGTCCTGGGACGACGGCCGCACGGCGCTGTGGCTGCCCGTCGACCTCTACGCCGCCGGCCGCGAACACGTGGCGCGCCACCACCTCTACGCCCGCTTCCTCACCCGGGCCCTCCACGACCTGGGCCTGGTGCCCTTCAAGGAACCGTTCCCGCGGCTGAGGATTCACGGCGAGATCGCCACCAGCGGCGGCGAGGGTCCCACCCGGAAGATGAGCAAGAGCCAGGGGAACGTGGTCAACCCCGACGAGTACATCGACCGTATCGGTGCCGACAACCTCCGCCTCTACCTTCTCTTTGGCGGTGACTGGCTGCAGGGAGGCGAGTTCGACGACGCCGGGCTGATGGGGATAGTCCGCTTCACGCGCCGGCTCTGGCGGCTGCTCAACGAAGAGCGGCGGCCCGGACCGGGGATCGAAAACCTCGCAGCGCTCGATCGAGCCACGCTCAGGGTGGGGCGCGACCTGGAGCGGTTCAAGTTCAACACTGCTGTCGCGGCCCTGATGGAGCTCTCCCGCTGGCTCGCGGAAAACGAGCCGGCGATGTCCGCCGAGCAGTGGGCGCGCGCGGCCAGGACGTTCGCGCTGCTGCTGGCCCCGCTGGCACCATTCCTTGCCGAAGAGCTCTGGCACCTCCAGGGAGGCGGTGGCTCGGTCCACACGCAGCGCTGGCCGGAAGCGGACCCTGCGGCCACCGTGGACGAGGGCGTGACGCTGGCCGTCCAGGTCAACGGTCGCTTTCGAGCCCGCCGCCGGATCCCCGTCGGGCTGGACCAGGAGGAGGCGGTGAGGGAGGCGCTGGCGGAGCCTGCCGTGCGGCGCGCCCTCGGAGGCAAGGAGCCGGCCCGTGCCGTCTACGTGCCGGACCGGCTCCTCAACCTGCTGGTCTGAACGCGGCTACGTCACGACAGGAGTAGCCGCGTGCCAGAGGGCGCCGTCGCTGCCCTTGGTGAAGAGGTCGATGCCGAGCGTGTCCGGCCGCACGGTCGCGCTGGACACCGTTGGCCATTGGCCGCCACCGACCGGCATGAAGCCGCTCCAGGCACCGCCGTTCCAGCTGTTCCGGTAGAGCAGGCCGCCGCTGCCGAGCGCGAAGACGGCCATCTGATCGATCCCGGTCGCGGCCACCGACGGCGCCCAGGTCAGGGTGGGGCCGCTCATGGTCTGCCACCCCGACCAGCCGCTGCCGTTGAAAGCCTTGTGCCGAAGCGTGTTGTCAGAGCCCTGCGTGAATACGTCCACGACGTTGGCGCCGGCGGAGACGGCCGCCGGGCTGGAGACGCTCGACCCGCCCTGGGGCTCCCACCCGCTCCAGCCGCCCGCGTACCACTTGTGCCAGACGGCGTTGTCGGTGCCGGTGACGAAGACGTCCAGCCGTCCCGAACCCCAGGATGCCACGGTCGGACCGCCTTTCAAGCTGCCCCCGAGCGATTGCCACCCTGCCCAGTGGGTGCCGTCACCGAAGGTGTGCCAGAGCGCGTTGTCGCCGCCCCTGGCGAAGACGTCCAGGCGGTTGGGACCCCAGGAGACCACGGTAGGCTCGGAGGCGAGCGCTCCGCCCACGTTCTCCCAGGCGCCCCAGCTGCCGCCCGAGAAGGCCCGGTGGACCAGCGCGTTGCCGCTGCCCCGGGCGACCACGTCAAGGCGGCCGGCTCCCCACGAGGTGGCCGCGGGCGCCGATGTCAGCGTTCCGCCAAGG
>JALYYF010000409.1 GCA_030946725.1 Candidatus Dormiibacterota bacterium | reverse complement strand
TGACGAAGGGGGCGGTGAACTCGTTCCGGGCGGCGCCGTCCACCAGGAGGGAGGCTTCCGCCACGGTCGACTTCAGCTGCACGCGCTGCTGGTCCACCCCGGAGGCGTCCAGCTGTCCACATGCAGTCAACCCGAGGACAGCAAAGGCCACTATGAGGCTATAAGGTTTCAGGGCGTCAATTATGTAGGACAAGAGTGGCTACGGCAAGCCACGCCGGTACCGGAAAGCCGCGAGCGGACTTCTAGCGGCCGATCTGGTTCCGGTCTGCGTCCGCCCTGAGCAGGGTCGAGAAGTCGGTGTCCCGGATCTCGCCCACGAAGGAGCCGCGCGGCTCGGTGGGAAGGTCGACCGCCGTCTCGTAGACGAAGGCGTAGACGTTGTCCAGCGTCCAGTCGCCGTAGCCCCTCACCGCGAGGCTCTGTCGCAGCTCCCCCTCGGACTGGCCCTCCGCCAGCAGCAGGGTCGCCTGCTGGTAGATCGCCCTCAGGATCTGGAGCTGGATCTCGAGGTCGGCGATGAGCTTCTTGTCCTCCTCGGCTTCGATCATGGCGTCCACCTGGGCTTGGAGCTCGTTGATCTCCTGGCTGTACTCGTCCACGGGTTCAGGTTACGAGCCGGGGCGCCCCGATCGCCCACAGCCAGGGGCGATAATTGCGGAGCCGATGCCGGTCTCCAGGGCGAACTCAGGGGTCGTCTACGAGGCGCTGAAGGCGTCCGGGGTCCGGTTGGTGAGCGCCCTCCCCGAGACCTGGCTTGTGCACCTGATCCGGCTGGCCGAGGACGACCCGGACATGATCCTGGTCCGGCTGGCCAAGGAGGAGGAGGGTGTCGGCATATCGATGGGAGCGCACTTCGCCGGCGTGCGCTCGGCCCTGCTGATGCAGAACCACGGCTTCCTGCAGTCGATCAACGGCCTGGTCTCGGGCGCGATGCTCTACAAGATGCCGCTCCTGCTGATGATCTCCGACCGGGGGCACCTGGGCGAGAAGGACCCCTGGCAGACCGAGGGCGGGCGCTACACCAGGCGCGTGCTGGACGCCCTGAACGTGGTGCACGACGAGCTGATCCGGCCGGAAGAGGTTCCGCTCAAGGTCGATCGGGCGCTGGCCCTGGCCCATGCCTCTCTCGCGCCGGTGGCACTGCTGATGACCCGATCCTTGATGTGGGAGGAGCCGGCCACGTGAGGCGGCTCGAATGCCTGCAGGCGATATACGAGGACGTCCAGGACTGCGCTGTCGTCACCATCATGGGCGCGACCTCGGCCGAGCTCCACTCCCTGGGCCACCGCCCCAACTTCTTCTACCTGGCCCACGCCATGGGCCTGGCATCCTCGATCGGGCTGGGCCTGGCTCTCTGCCAGCCGGAGCGCCAGGTAGTGGTCCTCGACGGTGACGGCTCGGTGCTGATGAACCTGGGTGGCCTGACCACGATGGCGCGCTACGGGCCGAGCAACCTCCTCGAGATCGTCTTCGACAACGAGAGCCTGCTCTCGGTCGGTGGCTTTCCGACCGCCACGTCGACGGGCACCGACCTGGCGGCGTGCGCCAGGGCCGCCGGCATCCAGAACTCGGTCACCGTGACGAACGTGGACGACTTCGTCTCGGCGGTCCGCGACGGGCTCGCTTCCGACGAGCTGGCGTGCGTGGTCGCCAAGGTCGAGGCGGTCGGCCCGGCAGGCTACCTCGTCGACACGCACCTGCTGGAAAACCGATTCATGTTCGCCCGGGCCATGAGCCGGCCGCCCGGCTCCGGCACCGGCGAAGGAGGACAGATGCCTTGAGCGCGCTTGCCTCGTTCATGGATGCGCTGGCGGCCGGACGATTGCGGACGGTCGACCTGACCCAGCCGCTATCGGAGCGAACGCCCATCCTCCAGTTGCCGCCGCCTTTCGTCAACACGCCGGGCTGGAGGACGCACGAGCTCTCCACGTACGACGAGCGCGGGCCGGCCTGGTACTGGAACTCGTTCGAGGGCGGCGAGCACGTGGGCACCCACCTGGACGCGCCGAACCACTGGATCACCGGGCGGGGGGGCGAGGACGTGGCTTCGATCCCGGTGGACCGC
>JALYYF010000382.1 GCA_030946725.1 Candidatus Dormiibacterota bacterium | reverse complement strand
CCGGTCGTCCGCCTGTTCGTGGACCTGGTCGATCGAGCAGCCGCAGATGCTGTCGTGCGCGGAGTTGAGGATCAGCTGCCGCCAGCAGTAGGCCAGCTCTCGAGCCGGCCACTCCTGCCGGCTGAGGGCCCATGCCGGCTCGAGGTAGCGCTCCACCCGACGCTCCAGCGCCGCGTGCCGCAGCTTCAAGGGGAAGCGCGCCGACAGCGTCCCCTTCAGCACGAAGGAGCTGTGGGGCGAGTGCAGCTCGCCGCGCCAGCAAGACCCGGCGGCGGGTCTGCCGGCCATGAAATCCGTCAGGGAGCTGATGGCGGCCGGCCGGCGGGTGGGCGCGTCCCCGATGATCATGCTGAGACCGCTGGGGACGGGCAGGTGGTCGTCTCCGCTCATCACCAGCCAGGGGCCCTTCGCGTTGCCCTCGAGCTGGCGGTCGACCTCGGAATCCAGCCGTTTCGCCAGCTCCCCGGCATCCGACGGCAGCTTGCGGCCGTGGCCGTAGCCGTGGCGCATGTGGATCACCTCCACCGAGCTGCCGTCGAGCGCCTCCCAGGTGAAGACTCCTGCCGACACGTCCGCCGGGACGCCCCTCCAGAGCACGGCGGTCTCGATGCCCAGCCGCTTGAGGATCTGGGGCAGCTGGGCCGTGTGGCCGAACTGGTCGGGTACGTAGCCGACCATCATCGGCTCACCAAGGCGGCGCGCCCGCTCCAGGCCCAGCTCCAGGTTCCGGATCAGGGACTCGCCGCTGACCAGGTGCTCGTCGGGCAGCGTGTACCAGGGGCCGAGGCTGACGCGCCCGCTCCTGGCCGCCTCGCGGAGGGCTGGCAGCCGGTCGGGCCGCAGCTCCAGGTAGTCGTCGATGAGCGCCATCTGCCCGTCGAGGTGGAAGCGAAGGCCCGGCTCCTCGTCCAGCCGGCTCAGGAGGTCGTCGATGAGAGTCACCAGGCGCCGCCGGTAGACCGCGAAGGGCAGGTACCACTCCCGGTCCCAGTGGGTGTGCGGGACTACGTGAACCTGAGGCGTCGAGCTCATCCGCTGACCTGGGGCGCCTGGGGAGACGGCGTGGGGTGTCCCAGCTGCGGGTCGAGCTGTTTGCGGTCCGACTCGTAGTTGCGGCTCAGCTGGGCGATCTGGTCGGCCGAGTTGCGCTGGCCGGTCACGCGAAGGTCTCGCTGGACCGTGGTGGTGGGGTGAGACGCCTCCTGAAAGAGCCGGTCGCGCGTCGACTTCCACTGCGTACCGCGGCTGGAGCTCGCGATGAGGTCTCGAGAGGCGTCCCGGAGCAGGTCGTAGCGATCACTCATCGCCTGCACCGCCCGGTCACCATCCCCCCGGCTGGCCATGTCCTCGGCCTCACGCTCGCGGACCTGCGCCAGCCGGATCTCCAGCTGGGCCCTGGTCAGCTGGTTTCCGTCGACGGCGATCAGTGCCGACTCGGCGACGCGCTTGATGGGGTAGAAGGGCGAGTCCGGATCGGCGAACGCGCTCAGAGCGGTGAGAAGAACGCCCACCCCAAGCGCGAGGCCTCCGGCGATGCCGAGGGCGATCGCCGCGCCCCACTTGTTGGGATAGCGGCGGGAGTCTACACCGGGCACCGTGGCCGGCCGCTGGTGGCGGCGAACCCACTGAGTACGCCTCTCCGCGGCCGCCGCCAGGAAGGCGGTGCGAAGGCGGACCGACGCCGAGTCGGTGAGGTGGTCCCGAAGCAGGCCGCGTACCTCGGCGACCGTGCGCAGCAGGCCCAGGGCGTCGGGTGGCGTGGACAGGGAGGCGGCGGTGCGCTGCGGGTCGGCTCCCCTGGCAACCCGGTCGACGGCCTCGTCGAAGAGTCGCAGGTCGCCGCCGGCGCCGGCGCCGACCGTGTCGTCCAGTCGGCGCAGCGCCATCACCAGCTGGCTCCGGAGGGAGGCCGCGCGCACGTCGAGCGCTGGTGACAGGTGGTCGGTGTCCACGTCGCCCAAGACCCTCAGCGCCAGCAGCTCGTACTCGTGATTGCCGAGACGGTTCAGGTCCGCACGGACCCCTGCGGTCTGCGCGCGATGCCGCGCCGTCTCGGCTGCGGCCAGTCGGAGCAGCCAGAGGTCGAAAGCGGCCCCGTCACCCTCGAACGTCTCCACCGACTCCAGTGACTTCAGCAGGGCACGCCCTGTCAGCAGCTCCGCGGACTCGGGGTCGCCCAGCAGCGCCGAGCACATCGCGAACATGCGTCCGGCGTTGCGGTCGCAGAGTTCCGCCAGCGCCTCGCGATCGTATTCCCGCGCGCGCAGCAGAAGTGTGGGGTCGGGGTGGGCAAGAGCGGTCGCCTGTGCCAAGTGAAGTTCGAGAATAACCATAGCCGTGGTCCCGCTGGAGGTGCTTACTGCCGCATGGGTCCCCAACCGTGGGAGCGCCTGCACGACCGCGGCCGTGCTGGCCGCCCTGGGAGCGCTGGGTGCGGAGCGGCTTCCAGACCTTCGGGAGGCCACCCTGGAGCTCGGCGCCGGCGAGCCGCTGGGGGCGCCGGCTCTCCTCGACTACGTGGCGCTGCCGGGCCGGCCGGCCCCGCTCGACCGCCGCATCGAGGACCTGGCGGCCCGCCACGGGCTGCGCCTCCGATCCAGGACCGGCCTGGTGCGTCCCGGCCGGCCTCTACGCGCTCGAGACGGGGAGCTGCTGGTGGCCAATCTGGCCTGGGGCCGTGAACGGCCAGGCGTCTACGGCACCTGGGGCTGGAACCCGCTGCGGCCGCAGACCTACGGCACCGGGGGCCACAGCGTTCTGCTGGTGGCGACCGATGCTTCGGGCTGGCTGGTCCTGGACCCCAACCACGCCGGCCTGCAGCGCTGGGAGCGGCCCGGCCTGGCGGTGACCCGGACCCGGATCAGGCCGGAGGGCTGACCTCGCCGGCCAGCCGCTCCACTTCGGCGACCATCCCCTCGATTATGTCCAGGCCCGATTCCCAGAAGCCGGGGTCGGTGACGTCCATGCCGACCTGGCGAACCGCCAGGTCGGGAGCGGTGGAACCGCCGCTGGCCAGGAACCCGAGGTAGGCCTCGACGAAGTCCGTGCTCGGCTGCTCCTGGTAGCGCCTGTAGATCGAGAGCGCGAGCAGGTTGCCGAAGGCGTAGGCGTAGACGTAGCCGGGCACGTTCGTGAAGTGCTCGACGTAGCTCCACCAGACCCGGTGCTCGTCGGTGAGGGTCAGCGAATCGCCGAACATCGCCTGTACGCGTTCCTGCCAGAGCGCCCCGACATGCTCCGGCGCCAGCTCGCCCTCGTTGCGGCGAGCCGTGTGTACGGCGTCCTCGAAGCGGTTCATCGCAACCTGGCGGAAGACCGTCGCAAAGGAGTCCTCAACCTGGTGGCAGAGCATCGAGAGCCTGATGCCGGGGTCCTTCTCGGCGGCCATTATCGCGTCGAAGGTGAGCGTCTCTCCGAACACCGAGGCGGTCTCCGCCAGAGTGAGCGGTGGGTGCTGGTCAAAGAGGTGGTTGCGGCCGGCCGAGAGCACGTCGTGAAGACCGTGGCCCAGCTCGTGGGCCAGCGTCAGCGCGTCGTTGAGCCGGCCCGTGAAGTTCAGCATGACGAAGGGATGCAGGTCCGGTGTCCCGAACGAGCAGTAGGCTCCGCCCTCCTTTCCCTCGGCGATCGGCGCGTCGATCCACGGCTTGCCGAAGAACTGGTCGATGATCCCGCCGGCGCGCGGAGAGAAGCGGTGGTAGGAGGACTGGACCATCTCCCGCGCCTCCCCCCAGTCGATGTGTCGTGTCGCCTCCTCGATGGGGGCGTAGCGGTCCCACTCGAAGAGTTGGTCGACGCCGAGGAGGCGGCGCTTGACCCGGTAGTAGCGCGCGACGACGTCGTAGCGCCCCGTGACGGCCTGGACCAGGGCCTGGACAGCGTCGTCCGAAATCTCGTTGGCCAGGTTCCGGGAGCTTATCCAGCTCGGGTACTTTCGGAGCCGGTCGGCGATCGCCTTGTCCTGGAGCAGGACGTTGAAGATGTACGACCGCGTGCGGAGGTCCTTCTGGAGCGCCCCCGTTACGCCGTGGCTCGCGTCCTCGCGCACTGCGCGGTCTCCCTCCCGCAGCATGGCCAGGGCAACGGCGAGCGGCACCTCGGCGCGCTGCGTCTCGACCGTGATGGCCGAGCAGAGCTCGCCGTACAGACGCGTCCAGGCGCCGGTCGCAGTCGGGCTGATCTCCGTCAGGAGCCGCTCTTCGACCTCGCTCAGGTGGTGGTCGCGGTAGAGCCTCTCCTGCTCGACGGTGTGCCTGTAGCGGGCGGCGGCCGCGTCGGCGAACAGCGCGTCGCACTGCTCGTCGGTCAGGCGGGCGACCTCGAGGCCGAAGAACACCATGTGCCTGCCGCGCTCCGCCCCGGCCTCCCGGCTGCGGGCGATCAGGCGCCCGGCGGCGTGGTTCCGGGTGTCCTGCGTGTGAAGCAGGTGGGCGTACAGCGAGGGCTTGGAGCTGCTGGCGTAGTTCGCCTCGAGCTCCTCCATCATCTTCACGAACTCGGCCGGGGACAGCTCCGCGATCCGGCTCTTGTAGCGCTGCTCGAAATCTTTCGCGAAGGTGAGCGCCTCCGCCAGCAGCCGTTCGATCGCCGGGTCGTCAGGCGAGCTGAAGAGCTCGTCCAGGTTCCAGCGAACATCCTCGGCGCCCGTTCTCTCGGCCGTGCTCTGTGCCATCGGCGGCTAGCTTACCCGCCTCGCGGACCGCAACCGGCCCGAAGGACGGACCCCCTCCCTACCCTCCCCGCAAGGGGGAGGGATGAAAAAGTAGGTCCTCCCTCCGCGTTGCGGGGGGAGGTACGTGGGGGGCCGTCGACTGGCGCCAACCCGTCGATCGCCGCTGGCGCTATCCCTGTCCCACGATCCGAGTTATGACGTCCCCCAGATTGGGACCGCCCTTGCCGAAGGGCACTGAGCGGAGGCGGTGGCTGTAGACCATCTGGGCGACGTCGGTGACGTGGCTCACACCGACCTCGTCCGCGCTGTCGTAGGCCGCCTTGGCCTGTGCGGCGCGTGCGCAGACCAAGTCCGAGCGGTGGCCGTCCACCTCCAGGGAGATGCTCAGCTGAGCGATGAGGCGCAGGATCGAGCGCGGCAGGCTGACTTCGGGGAAGGTCGCGATGCCCTCGGCGATTCGGGAATGTATCTCCCCCTCAGCCGCCGCGTGGCGCTCGAAGAACGCCACCGGGTCGTCCTCCCAGCCGGCCCGCTGCTCGACGATCTGAACTCGACGGTCCAGATCGCGGATGCCCTCGACGTCGACGCAGAGGCCGAAGCGGTCCAGCAGCTGCGGCCTCAGCTCACCCTCCTCCGGGTTCATCGTCCCCACCAGGATGAAGCGCGCCGGGTGCACCACCGACACCCCCT
>JALYYF010000378.1 GCA_030946725.1 Candidatus Dormiibacterota bacterium | reverse complement strand
CCGCGCACCGTCGCACCTGACACCGACCTTGACGAGGCTCTGAGGATCATGGTCGAGGGCCACTTTCGCCACCTCCCCGTCCAGGAGGAGGGGCAGCTGGTCGGCATGCTTTCGATGCGAGACGTCTCCCGGGTCTCGCTGGAGCAGGACCAGGCCGCCGGGCTGACGTAGCCGACGCGCGTGCGGCGGCGACGTGCCGGGCTGCCGGGTCGGCAGCCCGGGCGCAGCTGTGCGATCACAGGAGACTCGGTCAGCCCGGACGGGCGGTCTCCTCGAGCTCGGCCCGCCTGGCCAATCCCTGGGGGTCCAGGACGGTGACACGATGGCGTCCCAATAGCAGGCTGCCCTTGCCCTGCTCGTGGCGCAGGACCCGGTTCACGGTGGCCCGCGCCGTTCCCGCCAGCCCGGCCAGGTCGTCCTGCGTCAGCGGGATGACGGTACCGGGGGCCCCGCCGTACAACTGCGCCATCTCGAGCACGCATCTCAGGACCCGGGTGTCGACCGCCACGTAGAGCGCGTCCTGCAGCCGGTTGGAGAGCCGAGCCACACGGGCGGCCAGGATCCTCACCAGCACGTCGTTCACCCCCGGATGCTCGCGGCGGGCGGCTTCGAAGTCTGAGCGCCGGATGGAGCGGGTCTCCGTCGGCTCGAGCGCCTTGACCGTCGCCGAGCGGACACGGTCGGAGTCCAGCAGAGCGAGCTCACCGACGCACTCCCCCGGGCCCATGACGGCGAAGGTCAGCTGCTGCCCGTAGCGGCTCATGACGCTGACGGCTATCCGGCCGGACATGATGAAGTGCAGCGTGTCGCCGAGGTCGCCCTCGTGCCACATGATCTCGCCTCGGGCGAAGATGCGCCGCCTGCTGGCCTGCAGCAGGCGTTGGACGTCTTCCTCAGGAAGATCGGCCAGCAGCGGGGGAGGCCACACTCTCAGTTTGGATTATGGCCTCCGCACCTCGTGAAACCGGTGGAGATACGGTTCCATGATCGTCGAGATGCACCCCGACCGCGAATTGCGGATGCCGCCCAGGACAGCGTGCTTCCGGCGCCGGCCGCTCTTCACGGAGCGCAGCCTCCTGGACGTGGCGGCCGCCGTTGCCGGCCACGAGCGACCCGTGGCGCTCTTCGGCGTCTGGGCCGGCGGAGGGGCGATCGTGGCCTCGCAGCCGCTGGGCTGCCTGCCCGCCGACTGTGACCCGTTCGGGGCGCTTACGCAGCTTCCTGTCGTGGGCAGCGGTCCCGCAGACGGGGTGGGTGGCGGCTGGTTCGGCTACCTGGGTTATCAGCTGGGCCGCCGCCTGGAACGGGTGCCGGCGCCCCCGGGTGAAGTGCCCCGCGGCAGCGACTTCGACCTCGGCTTCTACGACAGCGTGCTCAGGTACGACGCCGGCGAACAAAGGTGGTGGTTCGAATGCCTGTGGACCGAGGAGCGGGCGGAAGCGCTCGAGCGTCGCTACCACGAAGTTGCGGCTCTCCTTGCGGGCCCTGCATCGCCGGCGCCGAGGGGTGTGGCCGGCACCTTTCGATCGCCGTCCGGTGACGACGCGCACCTCCGGGGCATCGAGCGGACCATCACGCACATCCACGCCGGCGACGTCTTTCAGGTCAACCTCTGCATGCGTCTGGAGGCTGAGTGGAGCGGGCCTGCGTGGGGAGCTTTCGACTGTGCCGCCGCGCGCCTGAGGCCGCCCTACGCCGCCTTCCTCGGGCTGCGTGATTCGGCGGCGATCTGCCTGTCGCCGGAGCTTTTCCTCCGCCGCAGTGGCCGCATGGTCGAGACGCGGCCTATCAAGGGAACCTGCGCGCGCGATGCCGATCCGGTGCTCGCCGAGGCCCAGCGCCGGCGGCTGCTGAGCTCCGAGAAGAACCGCGCCGAGAACGTCATGATCGTGGACCTGATGCGAAACGACCTGGGGCGGGTCTGCCGCCCGGGGTCGATCACCGTGCCCGACCTGGTCGTGGCGGAGCCCCATCCTGGAATCTGGCACCTGGTCTCGCGGGTGCGCGGCGAGCTCGAGCCCGGCGCCTCCGACGCGGACCTGCTGCGCGCCTGCTTCCCCGCGGGCTCGATCACCGGCGCCCCCAAGATCCGCTCCATGCAGCTGATCAACGAGCTGGAGCGGAGCCCGCGGATCCTGTACACGGGTGCGATCGGTTACGCCAGCCCAATCGCCGGACTCGAGCTCAACGTGGCGATCCGGACCTTCGAGATCCGGAACGGAAAGATTGGCCTCGGCGTGGGGGGCGGGATCGTGTCCGATTCCGATCCCCGGTCGGAGCTGGCGGAGTGCTACCAGAAGGCCTCGGCGCTGATCTCGGCGCTGGGAGCGGCCGTGGAGGTTTCCGCATCCTGAAGCCGGTCATCGACACTGGCGCCGGAGTCCTCGAGACGATGCTGATGCTTGACGGCCGGCTGGTGGCTCCGCACGAGCACCTGCGCCGGCTGGCGGACAGCGTCCGGGCGCTCTACGACCAGCAGTTGCCCACCGGGCTCGAGCGTGAGCTGGAAAGTCTCGCGCCCCGGAGTACTGCGCGGGTGCGGGTGTCGGTGTGGCCTGGGGCCGGATCCCCAGCGTCCGAGATCCAGGTGGAACCGCGGCCACCGCGGCGGCCGCCGGCTCTGACGCTCGTCCCCCTGACCGTGCCCGGCGGCCTCGGATGCCACAAGTGGCGCGACCGCTCGTGGCTGAACGACCAGCGCCGCCGGCACGGCTGTGAGACGGACGACGAGCTGCTCCTGCTGGACTCCGACGGTGAGGCGCTGGAGACCGAGCGGGCGGCGCTGCTGATCGTGGAGGGCGGCCGCCTGGTGGCGGCGCCGGACGACGTGCGCCGGCTGCCCGGTCTGACGCGCCGCCGGACCATCGCCGCCGCCGCCGAGGCGGGACTGTCGGTGGCGGTCGAGCCGATCGGATTCGAGCGGCTCATCGACGCCGACCAGGTGCTGGCGGCCAGCTCGGTCCGGCTGGTCGCGGCGGCGGCGGCCTGCGGCAACCGTCAGTGGCGGCTGACCGGCATCGCCCAGCGGCTGACCAGCATCCTGATACTCAAATTCAGTCCTCCCCCCGCGTGCGGGGGAAGGTTGGAGGGGGGCCGCTAACGGCCTGGCTTGTGGCCGACGGCCCCCCACCTGCACCTCCCCCCGCGCTGCGGGGGGAGGACTACTCTGGTGCTACACCTCCCGGGCGCGGAAGCTCCAGATCGTCAGGGCGAGCAGGCCCACCACCCAGATCACCGTCCAGGCCAGGAAGGCGAAGGGCGTCGGGTCCGTGACCAGGAACGGGTTGCCGGCCAGCGCGCGGCCGGCCGCTCGGGCGCCGGCCAGTATGGATGCCGGCTCCATGGAGTAGACCGCTCCGCGCCAGAGCTGGTCGGTCGGCACCAGCAGCGAGATGACCGTCCCTGCGTGCCGCAGCGAGTCGTTGTTGAGGGCCACCCCGACGCCGCCGAGGATGCCGCCCACCCAGGCGATGAAGTAGGCGGCGAGGCCGATGATCCCGCCGGTCATGCCGGAAAGGCGAGTGGAGACGAAGAGCGCCAGCGTGAGCAGGATGATGCCCATGCCGCCTACGTAGGCGAGCAGCGCGACCGGGTGCGGAGGCACGTAGCCGGTGGTCAGGTCGACCCCGATCAGCTCCAGGGCACCGGCTCCGCCGGCGTAGATGACCACCAGGACCGCCAGGCCCAGCCATTTTCCGATCACCAGGTCGGCGCGCCGCACCGGGCGCGAGAGCATGGAGAGGACGAGGCCGGATTCGACGTCCGCGGAGATGCTGGGCGCGGCGACCATGACGGAGCTGAGCGCCAGCACGGCCGCGAACATGAAGGTGATCACGATCAGGAGCTGAGAGGCGATCAGCCGCACCTCGACCTCTGAAGGTGGGCGGCCCTGGTTGGCCGGGATGGTCCAGAGCCGGGACATCAGATAGGTGGTTCCGACGATGATGACCAGGGTCAGCGCCACCAGGGCGATCAGGAGCTTGCGGCGCGAAGCCTCCCAGACGGTCAGCTTGGCGAAGGTGAAGATCGCCCCCATCTATCGCTAGCCCCCGTTGTCTCCCAGCAGCTGAAGGAAGCGATCCTCCAGGCTGAGCTGCCGCGGCTCGACGGCGTAGACACGGCCACCGAGCCGGACGATCTCCGTCACCAGCTCCGGGACGCTCTCAGGCTCGAGCCCGCGGACGGTGATCCATTCGCCGTCATCGTCCAGCTCGCCGAAGCGGTTCAGGCCGCCGCGCTGGCGGAGATCCAGGCCCGTCACCCGGACGCGGCAGGACTTGCCGCCCAGCAGCTCGTCCATGGTGCCGCTGGCGATGACCCGGCCCCGGTCCACCATCGCAACCCGGTCGCAGACCATCTCCACCTCGGTGAGCAGGTGCGAGTTCAGGAAGACCGCGGTGCCGCGGTCGCGCAGGTGGTGGAGGATCTGGCGGACGTCGTGCCGGCCGACCGGGTCGAGCGCGCTGGTCGGCTCGTCCAGGAAGACCAGCTCCGGCGAGCCCAGGAGCGCGACGCCCAGGCCGAGGCGCTGCTGCATGCCCTTGGAGTAGGTTCCAACGCGGTCGCCGGCCCGCTCGGTGAGCCCGGCCACCTGGAGGGCGGTGTCGATCTCCTCGCGCCAGCTGGAGCGCGGGAGCCGTGCCAGCTCGCAGTGCACCCTGAGCACCTCGCGGGAGGAGAGCCAGGGCTGGTAGCGGAAGAGCTCGGGCAGGTAGCCGACGCGCCGGCGCGCCTGGCGCTCCCCGAGCGGCCTGCCCAGCAGCCAGGCCTCACCCGAGGTCGGCCGTACCAGCCCGACGAGCATCTTGACGGCGGTCGTCTTGCCGGCGCCGTTGGGACCCAGGAAGCCGAAGATCTCTCCCCGGGGCACGGTCATGGTGAGCCCGGCCAGGGCGACGGTCTTGCCGTAGCGCTTGGCCAGGTCGACGCAGTGGATGGCAGGTGAGGCGGGGG
>JALYYF010000352.1 GCA_030946725.1 Candidatus Dormiibacterota bacterium | reverse complement strand
ACTCCGACCCGGGCATTGCCATGCGCTACGGCATCATGGGCATCCCGACGCTGGGCATCTTCGCGGACGGCAAGCTGGCCGATCGCCTCGTCGGCTACCCCGGTCCCGGCGGCGTCCGGGCCTTCGTAGAGAAGAACACCCAGACAAAAGTCTGAAAGGCATGGGGGAGGCAGACCTCCCCCATGTACCCCCTCCGGTTTCGGCGTGCCATCTTGAGTCGCTGGGAATAGGGACCCAGACGGGGCGGCAAAGCCGCCTCTACCCCCGGCGTCGGGCCCTTGATTTCTTGAAGGCATGGGGGAGGCAGGCCTCCCCCATGTACCCCCTCCGGTTTCGGCGTTCCATCTTGAGTCGCTGGGAATAGGGACCCAGACGGGGCAGCAAAGCCGCCCCTACCCCCTACGTCTGGATCCTGACTAGGCGGCTTCCTAGTGGCCCCACATGGCGCGTTCGGCGTGCTGGACGGTTTCGGGGCCGCGTTCGCCGGTGCGGATCCGGACGGCTTGTTCGACGTCCAGGACGAAGATCTTTCCGTCTCCCACCTCGCCTTCCTCACCGGTCCGGGCCGCCTCCGCCATCATGTCGATCACTCGGTCGACGATCTCGTCCCGCATCACCGCTTCGATCTTCAGGCGCGGCCGAAGCGATATATTGACCGACGTCCCACGGTATCGCTCGGTGTAGCCCCGCTGGGCTCCGCACCCCTTCACCTCGGTCACGGTGACGCCACTCACTCCGCATTCGTCCAGGACGTCCTGGACCTCCTGCAGGCCCTCGTGTCGGATGATCGCCATCACCATCTTCATGCCGGCTGGCCCTCCTTCTGGCGCGCTCCCGAGGCGCCACGGTCGGGATGGGGGTTCACGGTCGGGAACTCAGCCGGACGATACACCCCGCCCGGGACCGGCATGAAGGCCTCCGGATATCCCCACATACCGTGTTCGCTGATGTCGAGGCCCTCCATCTCCTCGGTCGCCGAGACGCGGAGCCCGACCGTGTGCTTGATCAGCCAGAACACGGCGAAGCTCAGGGAGAAGACCGTGACAAAGGCGACCGTCACCGCCACCGCCTGCGCCCCCAGCTGGGCGAAGCTGCCTGTGTAGAAGAGACCGCCCTGGCCAACGCCGTTGAACTTGGCCAGGGCGGGGACGGTGAACAGCCCGCAGGAGAGAGTGCCCCAGATGCCGGCGAGCCCGTGCGCGGGCAGACAGCCGACCGGGTCGTCCAGGAAGCGATCGATCGCGAACACACCCAGGACCACGATCACTCCGGCGACCGCGCCGATGACGATCGCGGCCCAGGGCTCGATGTAGCCGGAAGGCGCGGTGATGGCGACCAGCGCCGCTATGGCGCCGTTGCCGACCATGCCCACGTCCAGGGCCCTGGTCCGGAGATAGACGGTCATCAGCGCAGCGACCGCTCCGCCGGCGGCGGCCAGGTTGGTGGTGACCACGACGTCGGCGAAGTGCAGGTTCGTGGCGTTGAGCGTGGAGCCCGGGTTGAAGCCGAACCAGCCGAACCAGAGGATCAGGACGCCCAGCATGGCCAGCGGCATGTTGTGCCCGGGGATCGCGTTGGGCTTGCGGCGACGGGTGTACTTCCCGATCCTCGGTCCCAGCAGCAGCAGCCCGGCGAAGGCGGCCGTGGCGCCCGTCAGGTGCACGACTGTGGACCCGGCGAAGTCCTGGGCGCCGAGTGTCGCCTGGAGGAATCCACCCCCGAACAGCTGGTGGCTGATCAGCGGGTAGATGACCCCGGCGAAGGGGATCGCGAACAACGGGTAGACGATGAACTTGGTTCGTTCGATCATCGTGCCCCAGACGATCGCGAGCGAGACGGCGCAGAAGACGAACTGGAACATCCACTTCGCCGACGCCGGCACCGTGCTGGCCGCCATTGCGGGGAGGTCGAGGGCGGACCCGGGGCTGAATGTGGGCGCGAAGCCGCTGAAGCCGATGATCGGGAACAGCCACTTCGCTGACGCCCCGAAGGCGAGGGCGAAGCCGAACGCCCAGTAGACGATCGAAGCGGTGCTGAAGTTGGTGATCACCTTGGCCACCACGGTGCCCACGTTCTTCATGCGGCTGAAGCCGACCTCCAGCATGGCGAAGCCGGCCTGCATGAACATGACCAGGACGGCCGCAACGATGACCCACACCGTGTCGGCGCCGACACCGGCGGCCTGGCTGGCGGTCTTGTCGTCAGCGGCCAGCGTCTGCAGCGGCCAGGTGGCGAGCAGTACTGCGACGATGCAGGCGAGCCGGAGCTTGTCTCTCATGGCCCGCAAACGTATTGAGTGCCCGTGCTCGACCACCACGTTTGCACTACACAGGCCACCGAGGGGTGGAGTCGTGCGCTACGACCAAAGCGGATGGCCAACGCCGCCTTGACCCCGTGCTGGCCTAACGGTTACCGGCCACCGTTATTGGTGTGCACAGCACATACCGTCCCCCCGGCGTGCCTGCCTAGGATGACAACTGGCAACCTCCCGTCAAAGTCCATGCACGCTCAGGAGGCGAGATGGCAGTAGAAGTAGAGCGTTCCCCCAGGACGAGCCCGGCCGAGGTCCTGGACAGGGCTCGGGCCGCCGGCGTCAAGGTCGTGGACATCCGGTTCGTCGACCTGCCCGGCACCTGGCAGCATTTCAGCGTCCCGCTGAGCTCGTTCGAGGAAGACGCGTTCGAGCAGGGCCTCGGATTCGACGGATCGAGCATTCGCGGGTTCCAGACGATCAATGAGAGCGACATGCTCCTCATACCGGACCCGGACAGCGCCACGGTCGACCCGATACTGCGGATACCAACCCTCTACCTGGTCTGCAACGTCGTCGACCCGCTGACGCGGGAAAGCTACACGCGCGACCCCCGTTACATCGCACAGAAGGCCGAGGCCCACCTGCTCGAGACCGGCATCGCTGACATCAGCTACTGGGGTCCCGAGGCGGAGTTCTATATTTTCAACAGCCTGCGATTCGACCAGAACGCCTTCAGCGGCTACTACTTCATTGATTCGGAAGAGGGCGTCTGGAACTCCGGCGCGAACAGCACTCCCAACCTGGCCTACCGGCCACGCTTCAAGGAGGGCTACTTCCCGGTCCCGCCGACCGACAAACTGCAGGACCTGCGCTCCGAGATCATGTTGAAGATGATCGACGCCGGCATCGACGTCGAGGTGCAGCACCACGAGGTGGGTACGGCCGGGCAGGCGGAAATCGACCTCCGGTTCACCAGCCTCACCAAGATGGCCGACCAGATGATGGCTTACAAGTACATCGTCAAGAACGTGGCGCAGCAGCACGGCTACGTCGCGACCTTCATGCCCAAGCCGCTCTTCCAGGACAACGGCTCCGGCATGCACGTCCACCAGAGCCTCTGGAAGGACGGCACCAACCTGTTCTTCGATGAGGCCGGCTACGCGCTGCTCAGCGACACGGCTCGCTGGTACATCGGCGGCCTGCTGAAGCATGCGCCCGCGCTGCTGGCATTCTGCGCTCCCACCACCAACTCCTACCGCCGGCTGGTGCCCGGCTACGAGGCGCCGATCAACCTCGTGTACTCGAAGCGGAACCGCTCCGCCTGCGTCCGCATACCGGTCTACTCGACGAGCCCCAAGCAGAAGCGCATCGAGTTCCGCTCGCCGGACCCGGCGGCCAATCCCTATCTCGCCTTCTCGGCGCTGCTGATGGCCGGGCTGGACGGCGTCCAGAACAAGATCGAGCCGCCCGACCCGCTGGACAAGGACATCTACGAGCTGGAGGGAGAGGAGAAGGCGCGAATTGCCAACGTCCCGGGCTCTCTCGCCGAATCCCTCGCGGCCCTTGCGAGCGACCACGAGTTCCTTCTCCGCGGCGAGGTCTTCACACCTGACGTAATCGAGACCTGGATCGACTACAAGATGACGCGAGAGGTGGAACAGGTAGCCCTGAGACCCCACCCGTGGGAGTTCCACCTGTATCACGACGCATAAAAAGCACGGGGGAACCCAAGCGGTTCCCCCGTGACACCCCTTTCGGCGCAAAGTGATATTGGAGTCGTTGGGAAGAGGGACTCATACGGGGCGGCGGAGCCGCCCCTTTCTTGTTTTGCCTGGTTCTGATTGAGCTTGGTTACATGCCGAGCATGGCGCGGGCGCGGAGGGCAATGGCTATTGCGACTCGGGTTTCCGGGTCGTCGAGCGAGAGGCCGGTCAGGCCCTCTATCCGCTCTATGCGGTAGCCCATCGAGTTGATGTGGATGCCCAGGGCCCGGGCCGCTCCGCGGCGCACCCAGCGGGCCGCCACCAGCGCTTCCAGCGTCTCCAGGAGAGGGGTCTCTCGGGATTCGGCGTACTTGAGGAGCGGCCCGAGCACCTCGGTGACGAAGGCCCGCAGGGCCTCGGGTGACTGGACCTCCAGCAGCAGCCGGAAGGCGCCCAGTGACCGGTAGGAGATGACGCGGGAGGCTCGGCCGGCGCGCCGTGACAGCCGCAGGGCCTGGCGCGCCTCGACGTGGGAGCGAGCCAGCTCTCCAACGCCCTCGGCCAGGTTTCCCACCCCTGCGGACACGGTCGCCGGCCGGAGCACCGGTCCGACGCCGCTGATGAGTGTCTGTGCCAGCTTCTCGACCGCGGCGAGCTCCGGGGCCGCCTCGGCCGGCACCAGCAGCACCGCACTGGCCGACCGGACCACCGTCAGGGCACCCTGGACCCGACGGCGCACCAGGTCGGCCAGCACATTGTCGAGCCGATCCTGTCGCCCGCGCGTGGCCATCTCCGCCTCGGACTGCTCGTCGTCGGGCTCCAGCACCACCACCCAGGCCCTATGTGGCAGGCGGTGACCAAGTCGCTCCGCCTGCCTGGCCA
>JALYYF010000312.1 GCA_030946725.1 Candidatus Dormiibacterota bacterium | reverse complement strand
CCCCGGCGCCGACCGGGACGCCGGCGCCGAGCGCCGCCGCCACGGCGACGCCGAGTCCGGCAGCCACGGCCACTCCGACCCCGGCGCCGGCCAGGAGTCCCTCGCCGGCCGCGGCCTTGCCCACCGCCGTGCCCGCCCCCACGCCCTGCGCCGGCCCTTCGACGTCAGGCTGCGGCGTCAAGCTGCTGGTGGCCCAGGTCAAGCAGCGGCTGGGCGACACCATGGCCAGGAGCCTTGCCGCGCAGGCACAGCTGTCAGATGCACTGGCCCAGAACGCGCGCCAGCAGCAGGACCTGCGGACCCAGGTCGAGGACTCGCGGGTCAAGTCCGCCCAGCTGCAGGCGGAGATCCAGGCCCATGACGCCCAGATCAGGGCCACGCAGGCCCGCATCGACCTGGAGCGGGCCGAGATCGGGCGCCTGGCACGGGCGGAGTACGAGCAGCCCGACAGCACGCTGGTGCGCCTGCTCCGCTCGGGGAGCCTCAAGGGGTGGCTCGTGGGCGCTTCCGACCTCGCCGCCGCCGCCCGCCGCGGCCGGCAGCTGCAGAACGGCCTCGAGCAGGACCTGGCGCAGCTCAACCAGGAGCAAACGACCCGGCAGTCGGACCTCGAGCAGCTGAACGGCCTCCAGGCTCAGCAGAAGGCCGACCTGCAAAAGCTGCAGGCCCTTGGCCGGCAGCAGCAGCAGACCGCCGGCCAGCTCTCGGCCAAGATCGCCGCCACCAAGCAGGAGCTGAAGAACGTCGACCGCCAGCAGCCCGCGCTGGCCGACTCCTTGAGCCAGGCGCTGGACGCCGAGGTGACGCAGATCATCGACTTCGCCAACCAGCAGGCGTGGAGCGACGTGCAGCTCTCCCTGCAGTCGAACCCGGTTCAGAACGTGGTCCAGACGGCCACCCACTCTTCGCAGTCCCGATTCATCTGGCCGATGCCGAAGGGGCAGATAACGCAGGGTTTCGGCCCCAGCCAGCTCTCCTTCGAACCGGCCTTCGCCGGGTTCGCGCATTTCCACACCGGCGTTGACATCGCCGGTCCGGAGAACGATCCGGTGCTGGCCGCGGACGACGGCCGCGTCGTCCAGGCGGCAACCGGCAGCAGCGGCTATGGCAACTACGTCGTGCTGGGACACGCGGACGGTGTCACCACCCTGTATGGGCACCTGAACCAGATCCTGGTCAGGTCAGGGGACCAGGTCAAGCAGGGCGACACCCTTGGACTGGAGGGTTCGACCGGCTATTCGACCGGCCCGCACGTGCACTTCGAGGTGCGGCTGAACGGCGTGCCGGTGGATCCGCTCAACTACCTGCCTGCCGGACCGCCCTCTCCCAGCCGGGCCTAAACATTTCTTTGCCTACAGCAGCAAATCTCCGAGGCCCAGGGCCGCTTGACTGGAATGGTTGTGAGGAGTGTTCGGCGCTGGCCACGTTGAAGGTGGCGGCTGAGGCCGGCACGTCGAGGCGGACGGCCCCAGCTCAGGTAGTCACGGTCGCCGGTGTAACCCGGCAGTGTATTGACTAGTCGAGGATCGCCTTGTCTAGCGAGCGCTTGAGCGTGTGGATGGAGTCCGCGGGCACGGGTGCCTCCTCGATCCATCCGAACATCGCGTCAACGATGCGGCGCCACGTCCGCACCTGTCTCTCCATCGCCGATCCCCAGATCGACTTGGTCCAGGCCGCGCCTCCGAGCCAGCCCGCCACGCAGCAGCAGAGCGCGCCGGCACCCAGCTCAAGACCCGCCATCCAGACCGGCGGTCGAAGCATCGTGAGCAAGAAAAGCCCGAGCCCCAGGTTGCCCAGCATGAAGCCGGGCAGGATGAACCAATAGAGGATTTTACCCCCCCTCCTGTTATCCATCTCTCCCCCTATGGATAAGAAGATCCGTTCCCTACAGATGTCCCGAAATGCGCTCCTCGAAGCATGGTCCCCTGATCTGGAAAAACCAATGGGACTGTTGTCCCGAGGCCCATGGCGATTTACATACATCGATTGCTGCCCTCATGGCCGAAGCGGCGCAATCCTTTGATGTCGCACACCGACCCGGCCCGGCCATACGGCCCGCCCAGGGCGGTTCGCCTGGCCATCGTGGACGACCACGAGGTCTTCAGGATGGGCCTACGGAGCCTGCTCGGCCGTGCGCCCCATCTGGATGTCGTCTGGGACACCGCCTCCGCCCACGACGCCTTCGAGCGGCTTCAGGTGGAACCGGTCGACGCGGTTCTGATGGACATGAACCTCGGCGGTCCGATCGACGGTGTCCAGGCCACCGAACGCATGATCGCCGCTTGGGCCGGGCTGAAGGTGATCCTCATCAGCGGTCTGGTGGATGAGCGGCGTTTGGTGGCGGCGAAGGTGGCCGGTGCGGCGGGATTTCTGCCCAAGGAGCTGGACGCGGACGAGATGGTGGAGGCGATCGTCCGCATGGTCTCCGACACCCTGCCCAGGCCGGGCGACGCGATTCCCTCGCGGGGAGAGGTCACCGGCCCCGTAACGGGGGGCCGGCCACTCAACGCCTTCGAGACGCTGAGCCCGCGTGAGCTGGAAGTCCTCGGCGAGGTGCGCTGGGCGCGCACCAACCGCGAGATCGCGGAGCGCCTGGGCGTCTCAACCACGACGGTGAACAAGCACGTCCACCAGATCCTTCGGAAGCTCGGCCTGCGCAACCGCGCGGAGGCCGCCATCCTGGCCGCCAGGCTGCTCTCGCGGCCGAGGCACGTGCTCTGACGCGGAAATGGGAGAACGGGATGCCGGCGTCCCGATTTGTAGAGGGCATCCGCCTCAGAACCCCGGGTAGGGTGCCGCCCCACCGGGACATCCGAACCTGAATGCTCTATTTCCGCCTGGTTTGCTGCATCATTGACGCCAGCAGGGGGTGTCGCGGTTGTCCACGACAAAGTTGACCGTTGGGGACTCAGGAAGGCACCCGTGCTGTGTATATACGGAGGGATTTGGGAGGGAGGATGGTCAATTTTTACCATTGACTCCTGATTTCCCAAGCGCTTTAGTTCAGTTGGCCCAGTGTTGAGGGGATTCCCGGAGGTGCGAGCCGGGATCGATCGGTAGATTGCCGAGTTTCCCAGGGTAAGAAGAGTCGATCGGGATGCGAGCCCGATCGATCGCGAGGGAGGGTCATTTTTCGAGTGGCATCGCAGTGGCGAGTCAACGCAGGGGGGGGAGCCGGCCTCGAGGAAGAAGGGGAAGGGCAGCCGGTGGCTGCCCTGGACGAGCTTGCGCGCCGCGCCGAGAGCGAGGTGAAGCGGCGGCTGGCTCGTGAACTGCACGATTCCGTGGCCCAGATCCTGACCGCGATGGTCGTGGACATGGAGAACTTCAAGCACGACCAGGCGGAGCGGGAAAGCGTCGTCCGGAAGGTCGACGATCTTCAGGGTTCCACACGAGAGGTCCTGAACAACCTTCGCGAGCTGCTCTATGACCTCCGCGAGGAGCCGTCCCACGACCACAACTTCGTGCACAGGGTCCGGGGTCTCCTGAGCTCTTTCGAGAGCTCCACGGGCATCAGCTCGAAGCTCTCCGTCTCAGCGCGGTGGCCCGCGATGCTGTCGGCGGCGATGGCATACAACCTCTACAGGATCGTCGAGGAGGCGCTCTCGAACGTGCGCCTGCACAGCGGTGCCGCAAGCGTGGACGTGCAGCTCGGTTCGGCCGAGAGTGCCGTCGTGCTGACGGTGCACGACGACGGCCGCGGCGTGTTTCGCGTGGGTTCCAGCCGGCGCCCGGGTATGGGCATGGTCGGCATGGAGGAGCGCGCGGTGCTGCTGGGAGGCCGGCTGGACGTGTTCAGCGATGCCCAGCACGGAGGCACCATCGTGACGGCAACCGTACCCGTCGGCTAAGAGCTGAGAACACAAGCACCTCAGCCGGCCGAGCGGCTGGCTGAGGCGGTGGCGGGCAACCTCAGGCCGCGCGGACCGGACGTCTGGTGGCGCGCCTGAGCAAGATCCTGGTCGAGGCCCAGAGCAGCCAGGCGCCGTCGTTGAGGTAGCGTCGGGCCAGGCGCCGCGGCTCACCGGCCAGGCGGTGCAACCACTCGAGGCCGCTGCGCTGCATCCATCGCGGAGCCCTGCGGGCACGTCCGGCGAGGAGATCAAAGACGCAGCCGACACCGATCAGGACGGACACACCGGGCAGCAGGTGCCGATGCTGCGCGATCCAGAGCTCCTGTTTCGGGTTGCCGAAGGCGACCAGCAGCACGTCGGGTTCGGCCTGGTTCACGGCTGCCACGATGCCCTCGCTGTCGAGCGACTCCAGGGGAGCCCGAGGCGGCTCCAGCCAGCCGACGATGTCGAGACCCTCGTGCTCCCGTGCCAGCCTTCGGGCGGCGATCCCCGCCACGCCGCCCTCACCGCCCAGGAGGAAGACCCGGAAGCCGCCGCGGGCGGCTTCGGCCGCGATCCCGGGGACCAGGTCGGTCCCCGCGACCCGCTCCGGAACCGGCCGGCCGAGCAGCCGGCTGAGCCAGACGACCGGCGCTCCGTCGGCGACGTTCACCTCGCAGCTCGTTAGGACGGCGCGCAGCTCCGGGTTGCGCTGGGCGCCGACCAGGAAGTCCACGTTGACCGTCGCCACCTGAGTCTGCCGGCGCTCCTCGAGGGCGCTCCGGAGCAGCGTCAGCGCCTCGCGCATTCCGACCCGGTCGACCGGCACCCCGGCGATCAAGACACGCTCGTGCTGAGGGGCGCCGCACTCGCCGCCGAGCCCCGGTTCGCGCTGAGACCGCTCCCAGCGGGCGGGGTCGAATCCGCGAGCCAGGCGGAGATACGTCAGCAGCTTCCAGAGCAGGAAGCGGGGGACCTCGAGAAGGGCCAGATAGGTGGATGCGGGCGCTCCCGCAGACTGGAGACCGACCAGGACGAAGCCGCCCAGGCAGACGAGAGCCAGAGCCCAGGGGAGCAGGCTCGGCATCGCAGCCAGCCCCAGCGCCACCAGCGCCGCGGACGCGGTGGCACCGGCCAGGAGCGCCATCGCCAGGAGTCCCAACGGGGGCACGGCGAGGTCGACCGCGGCGTCCAGCGCGCCGGCGTCTCCTCGCAGGCCGCGACCCAGGAGCTCCGGGAGGCGCCTGCGCACGAGGTGGAAGCGCCCTCCCTCCCAGCGCAGCCGCTGGCCCCGCATGGCGGAGTAGCCGCGAGGAATCGGCCCGCGCACCAGGGCCTGCGGTGCGTAGGCGGGCCGGACGCCGGCCAGCCGCAGCGCGATCGAGTACTCCAGGTCCTCCACGCCGCTGAAGGCGTTCCAGGGGAGCGCCGCCAGCAGGGTGCGGCTGAAGAGCATGCCGTTCCCGACCAGGTTGACCGGCAGCCCGAGAGCAGAGCGGCCGCCCAGCCGAACGCGATGGAAGAGCAGGAACGCGGCCTCCACCAGCCGGGATCTGGCCGAGTCGTCCTCCGCAAGCACCAGGTATTCGCCCTGGACCACCTGCGCCCCGCTTGACAGCTGCCCCGCCAGCCCGGCGAGCAGGGCGGCATCCGCGACCGAGTCGGCGTCCACCACCACCACCGCGTCCGGCGGCTCGGACTCGGCGAGGATGCGATCCATCGCCCAGCGCAGGGCGTGTCCCTTGCCGCGAGCATCCTCGTTTCGCCGCTCCATGACTTCGGCCCCCGCACCCGTCGCGAGCAGCGCGGTGTCGTCCGTGCAGTTGTCCGCTACCACGACGACCCGGAAGAGGCTTGCCGGGTAGGTCTGGTCGCGCAGCGAGCCGACGCAGCGGCCGATCAGCGCCGCCTCGTCATGTGCCGGTACCAGCACGACGAGGCGCTTCCGCGGGGGTTCGCCGCCGTCGCGCCGCGGCCCGGTGGCGCGCCCGCTGGCGATCGCCAGCAACAGGAGATAGAGGGCGGCCCCCAGGAAAGGGAGGGCTGCCAGACCCACGACCAGACTGAGGGCCACCGTCGCCTGCGCTCAGTAAGCGCCGCGGCAGCTGAGGACCGCCCAGGCCGTCCGGAGCAGGATGACCAGGTCGACCCACAGCGAGAGCCCGTATACGTACTCGCGGTCGTAGGCCATCCAGGTGTCGAAGTCGCAGTTGGAGCGTCCGCGCACCTGCCACCAGCAGGTCAGGCCGGGCTTCACTCCCAATCGCACCATGTCGCTGGAGCGGTACTGCGCCACCTCGTCGGGGAGCGGCGGCCGGGGGCCGACCAGGCTCATGTCCCCGCGGATCACGTTGACCAGCTGGGGGAGCTCGTCCAGGCTGGTCCGGCGCAGCAGGCGCCCGACGCGCGTGGTTCGAGGATCACGGCGGACCTTGAAGACCGGCCCGCTCACCTGGTTCAGGTGCTGGACGTCCGCCCTGACTCGATCCGAGCCGGTGCGCATCGAGCGGAACTTGTAGAAGCGGAAGTGGCGGCCGCGCAGGCCGACCCGCTCCTGGACGAAGAACACCGGTCCCGGCGAGTCGAGCTTTATGGCTGCAGCGATGAGCAGCCAGACGGGAAGGCTGCAGGCCATGAAGACGATCGCTCCGCAGACGTCCAGGACTCGCTTGAAGGTGGTCGAGTAGGACCACCAGGGGTGAACTGGAAAGCCGATATGTGGCTCACCGTCAGTGGTGAGCTCCGCTGTTTGCTCAACTGTGACCTGCACTTCCCTAGGCCCTCCCTCGCTTCTGCCCGTAGGCTAGGGACGCCCCAGAGCGAACTGAATAGGCGTTCGCGAATGCGCTCAGCTGGAGCCGATCACCGCCTTCGGGCAATCTGTCCCAGCGTGTCGGGACAGGGCCGGACGGAGCCGGCGGCCGCGTTCAGGGAGAGTCTTCGGGGCTCTCACGCGAGGCGACCAGCGCCGCCATGACGACGACTCCGATCACCACGCCGATCATCAGGCCGGCCGCGACTCCCAGGGCAAAGGTGATCACCGGGCCACGGAGTCTAAGCGGCGGCTGCCGGGCGATCGTCGCAACACTGCAGCCCCTCCCCAGCTTGCGGCTCTCCGGCGACGCACCCGACGCCGGTCCGGCGATGCTCCCACAACCGTTTGCGTCCCGTCAATGACATCGCCGTCCTCCGGCAGGTCATGGGAAGTGCGGGCCCGTCTCGACCACCCCGCTGTTGGTAGAGTCGCTGAATGCCTGCCGGCCCGCGCAAAGCGGTGGTCGATCTGCACGGT
>JALYYF010000300.1 GCA_030946725.1 Candidatus Dormiibacterota bacterium | reverse complement strand
TCGGCCTGGGCGCCCTCGGGGTCCAGGCAGTAGCGGAGGTGGCGGGTGACCAGCCGCAGCCGGTGGGGGTCGAGCCGGCGGGCGGCCTCCAGCAGCGCCGGCTGCGCCTCCTGGACCACCGCCAGGCCCACCTCCTCGGCGCTGCGGCTGATCAGGGCGGCGTGCTGGAAGCAGATCTGGCCTTGGGCGAAGGTTTGGGCGGTCTCCGGCAGCTGGGGCAGGGCCCGCGCCACCCGCACCTGCTCGGCGGCGGCCGAGGGGGCCAGCCGGCACTCCCAGCGCAGCCAGGCGGCGGCGCTGAGGGCGCCGCTGGGGGCGTAGCCGGCGGAGCGGTCGAAGTCTCGGAGTTGGGTGGAGAAGATGGAGCGCTGGGTTTCGATCAGCCAGTGCAGCTGAGCCAGTTCGTCCCGGCGACGGTGCCTGGGGGGCGTTGCTGGGTTTCTCTGCGTAGCCTTTCGACGGCTGCTCGGAGGAGGTCCAGCCCGGTCGGCTCTGCAGCCGCCGGGCTGGGTTTGGAAACCCCCTCCCTGGCCCTCCCGCAAGGCAAGGGGGAGGGAGACGTCGACGTTGCATTGAGCGGCGAACGCATGTTCCCAGCTTAGGCGGCAGGGTGGGTGAGTTCAAACAGTGGTTGTAAAGAGTTGGTTGAGATCGGTGAAGGGCTAGGGCTGGGGTCTGCCGGCCCGCCGGTCGAGGAACTCCGGGGAGTCCCTCAGAGACAGATCTGCCCCACTCGACCTTCCTGTTTACCCTGAAGTTCCCTATGCGTTTTTCGGCTTCCACCACCGGCCTCGAGGGCCGGGACTTCCACCTACTCGACGTTCGGTATCCTCAGGTTTACCGTACTCAGCCGGGTGGGGCGAACCGCAGGTTAAGGGGCGGGAAACGAGCCGGTCAAGGCCGAAATGCTGTTCGCCGCCAGGCAACCTTTTCACCCCTCCGGGGGAAATGTAAGCGAGGCGGTACTGGAGGCAGATTCGATGCATGAGGCGGTCATCGTGGAGGCCGTGAGGACCCCGATGGGCCGGCGCAACGGCAAGCTCCGCGACTACCATGCGGTCGTCCTCGGTTCCATGGTTCTGAGGGAGCTGATGGCGCGGGCCGGCGTCGATCCGGCGCAGGTCGAAGACGTCGTCTTCGGCTGCGTCATGCAGACGGGTGAGCAGGCCGTCAACGTCGGCCGCAATGCCTGGCTGGCGGCGGGCTTCCCGGTGGAGACCCCGGCCACCACCGTGGACCGGCAGTGTGGCTCCAGCCAGCAGGCCATCCACTTCGCGGCCAACCTGATCCAGAGCGGCGTGGCGGACGTCACCATCGCCGGCGGAGTGGAGTCCATGACACGGGTTCCCATGGGATCCACCGTCACCCAGGGTCCTGGCATTCCCTTCCCGCCCGAGCTGACCGAGCTCTACGACATGGTGCCGCAGGGCATCTCGGCCGAGCTGATGGCCCGCAAGTACGGCGTCTCGCGCCAGGAGATGGACGAGTACAGCGTCCAGAGCCACATGAGAGCGGCCGAGGCGACCCGCAACGGCTACCTGGCTTCGCAGATCATGCCGGTGGACGTCCCTGTGAACGGTCACACCGAGCAGATGACCGCCGATGAAGGTATCCGCCCCAACACGACCTACGAGGCGGTTGCGGGGCTTCAGCCCGCCTTCAACCCGGAGCACTCGATTACCGCCGGCAACTCGAGCCAGATCACCGACGGGGCGGCGGCCCTGCTGCTCATGAGCCTGGAGAAGGCCCGCGAGCTCGGCCTGCGGCCGCGGGCGAAGATCATCGCCCAGAAGGTGGTCGGCACCGATCCGGTGCTGATGCTGGAGGGCCCTATTCCAGGCACCGCGGCGGTGCTGAGGCAGGCGGGGCTGGAATTGAAGGACATCGACCTCTTCGAGATCAACGAGGCCTTCGCCTCGGTGGTGCTGGCCTGGCAGAAGATGACGGGGGCCGACCTGGAGAAGACCAACGTCAACGGGGGCGCCATAGCGATCGGCCACCCGCTCGGGGCCTCGGGAGCCAGGTTGATGAACCACCTCCTCTACGAGTTGGAACGCCGCGACCTCCGTTACGGACTGCAGGCCATGTGCTGCGGCGGCGGCCTGGGCACGGCGACGATCATCGACCGGCAGGTCTCGTGATGGAGACCGGTCTGTTCGACAGCTTTCACGGGCTGCGGCCGTACCTCATCTGGGAGGGGGCCGTAGCGCGGGCGGTCCACGGCGAGCACCTGACGATGGCGGTGGTCGACCTGGAACCCAACGTGGCCGTGCCCGAGCACCGGCACGTCAACGAGCAGGTCGGCTTCGTGGCCCGCGGCTCGGTGACCATGACGATCGGAGGCGAATCCCGCGAGCTGCAGGTGGGCGAGACGTACGTGATAGCGACCGACGTTTCCCATGCCGCGCTCGCCGGGCCGGAGGGAGCCACCGTGGTCGACATCTTCAGCCCGCCCCGAGCGGACTGGGAAGGCCTGGAACGCCTCGAGCCAAGCCGGGGAGCCTGGCCTTAACAGCCAGCCTTGACGACCCCCGACCCCACGGCGCATCCTCGGCGCATCCCCCCAGAGGGTGGGTGGGGGGTTTGAGGGTGGGTTTGGCCGAAGTACGCGACCTCGATGTCCCGGAAAGGCTGGCCCAGGAGCTCGGTGTCGAGGCCGAGCGTCTGGCCGGGCTGGACGATGAACTGCTGTCCGCGATGGACCGCCGGCTGCGCCAGCTCTCGGAAGCCGCCGCCGTAGACGAGCTGACCGGTGCCCTCCGCCGCACCGCCGGCCTGGCCGCGCTCGAGCGGGAGGTCCGCCGCGCCCACCGCTACGGCGACAGCAGGCTGGTCGTCGTCTTCCTGGACGGCGTCGGCCTGAAGGCCGTCAACGACGAGCAAGGCCACGCCGCGGGCGACGTCCAGATCAGGGCGCTGGCCGCCGCCCTCCGCCGCCGGCTCCGCGCCTCGGACCTGGTCGTCCGCTGGGGCGGCGACGAATTCGTCTGCGCGCTGCCTCAGGCAGGCCGCGAGGGCGCCGAGCGGGTGCTCTCGGACGTCGCCGCCGACCTCGAGGCCCGCTCCGGCGTCGGCTTCCGCGCCGGCCTGGCCGAGCTGGAGCCGTCCGACGACGCCGAGGCGCTGGTCGCCCGCGCCGACTCCGACCTGCGCCGTTTCAGGGGCCTCGAGAGGTGGGGCGACTCGACGCAGAACCGCCAGGGCAGCTCGCTCCACTCCCTGGCGTAGTCGACGCCGATCCGCGGGGTCTGGAAGAGCCGGCCCGGTTCCGGCCGGAAGCCGTCGTCGAGCAGGTAGAGAGCCGGCGGCCGGAGGGGCTCCCCGCTCAGGCTGCGGTCCACCTGAAGCGACTGGCAGACCAGCGCCGGCCCGGAGCACCGGCCCAGAGCGGGCCCGGGCTCCAGTGCGCGGACCAGGACCGCCTGCGGGACGCCCTCCTCGCGCGTCACGAAGTTCAGGCAATGGTGCATCCCGTACACGAAGTACACGTAGGCGCGGCCCGGCGGCCCGAACATCACCCTGGTCCGCGGCGTCAGGCCGCGAAAGGAGTGTGCCGCTCGGTCCTCGGGCCCGCAGTAGGCCTCCACCTCGACCAGCCTTCCCCAGAGGGCCCGACCGCCGACCTCCCGCACCAGCAGCTTGCCCAGGAGGTCGCTCGCCACGTCCAGCGTGTCCCGGTCGAAGAACTCCGGGCCCAGCAATCGCCCTGGCGGGCGCGCCTG
>JALYYF010000298.1 GCA_030946725.1 Candidatus Dormiibacterota bacterium | reverse complement strand
TCCGCGCTCGGATCAGCCCTGCCGGCCCAGCTCAGACCGCTGCTGCCGCAGATCATCGCCGGCATCAAGGACGCCCTGGCGGCGGCGGTCGCCGGGCTCTTCTGGATCACCCTGGCCGCCGGCCTGCTCGCGCTCGTCTGCACGCTGCTCCTTCGGGACACGCGCCTGCGCGGCGGCCAGGAGTTGAGGCGGGAGGTCATGGAAGCCGAGGAGGCGCCGATTCCCGCCCCGGTCACGCCGAGCGGCGAGGCGGCCTCTTAGCGGGCGGGCTGCCGAGGGGCCGCCGTGCGGGCGAACAGCTCGCGCGCGGCGCGGCTGATCACGTCCACGCAGAGGTCCAGCGAGATGGCCGTGCTGTCGATCGTCAAGTGGTAGTGCCTGAGGTCCTGCCAGTCGCCTGCCTCGGGGTGGAAGTGCGAGATGTAGGCCGCCCGCGCCCGGTCCGTGCGCTGCTGGCGAGCGCTGGCCGTCCGGTAGTCCAGGCCGTCGTGCGCCATCGCCTGCGCCCGGCGCGCCTCCATCGGACCGTCCAGGTGCACGTGGAGGACGTTCGGCCGGCCCGTGAGCACGAAGACGGCCGCCCGCCCCAGGATGACGGCCCCGGAGCCCTCGGCCAGGTGGCGGATGGCGTCCTCGGTGGCGGCCACGTGCCGGTCGGCGCCCAGGTGGTCGAGAGGCGTGGGGACGCCGAGGAACAGTCCGGTGTTCGCGATGGCACGATCCAGGAGGTAGCGCACCGCGTTGTGATGCCGCTCGTCTTCGGCGAGCGCCTGCATCAGCGGATGATCCAGCCGCTCGGCCAGGCCGACCGGGATGGCCCGGTCCACGAAGGGCAGCTCCAGCCGGGCGGCCACCGCGGGCGCGACGACGCTGCCACCCGCACCGAAGCTGGCCGCGATGGTCACCGTGCCCATTCAGATGCTCCGGCATCGATCATGTCACGACGGCGCCGGCCGCGCGGCCCCGGCGGCCGCTTCTGCGGGTCAGCCGTCCATGCTGAGGACCACCTGTGGCTCCGGGACTGCCAGCTCGCCGGTGGTAGGCCGAATGGCGGTGCCGATGGATAGGAACTCCATGATGTGCGAGGCCCAGACGTGCGTGGCCACCTCGATGCGCGTCTCCACAACGCTGGTGGCACCGGCACGCTCCGCCTCGGCCTGCATCCGCGACATGGCCAGCTCGCGGGCCTCGTAGAGCGCCTGAGTGAATGGCGCGACCTCCGTGTTCTGGCCGATCTGCCGCAGGACGGAGCCGAAGGACTGGTGTGCAATGTGGTACACGCAGTTGCCCAGCACCAGGCCGAGCGGCCGGAAGCCGGAGACGATCAGCTTGTAGAAAGCCTGGCCCGACAGGTCGGAGGTGAAGGGAGCCCCTCCGTCGGCTCGCCAGTCCTGGCCGCCGGCGTGCCGGACCGCCGTGCCGATGGCGATGAACTCGCCGATGTCAGTCCCCCACTCGACAAAGCGGATGGTCAGCTTGACTCCGACGACGCCGGAGGCGCCCAGGGCCTGGGCTTCCGCCTCCATGCGGGACATTGCCAGCTCGCGGGCGTTGTACATCGCCGAGGTCAGCACCTGGAGCTCCTGGTTCTGCTTCCAGGAGCCGGTCTGGATACCGACGTGGTAGACGGAGCTTCCTACCACCATTCCGACCGGCTCGAACCCCGCCCGGCGCAGCAGCAGGAACTCGTCGACGCTCAGGTCCGTGGTGGCGAGGGTGCGGCCGCTGGCGGCGCGCTGCTCGAGGTCGTCGAGCCGCCAGCGGGCTGCCTCGGGCAGCGCGCCGGCCTGGACGTTGGGGTTGGTTGCCATGGTGCTCTCCTTGAAGGTTGCGCCGGGTCAGCCCTCGGCCGGTCTGTCGGTTCCCAGCAGGCGGGCGAGCGCGGGCTCGACCCGGCCCGCTCCAGCCGCCAGGTCTCGAAGGCCCTCCCCGAGCAGGACCAGCCACTCCCCCGCCGGCAGCGTGTCGTGACGCAGCACCACGCCGCGGACCTCGTGCTCGACGGTGGCCACCAGCTGGGGGCCGTGGCGCGTCAGGACGAAGCGATGCTCGCCGACCAGCGCGCTGACCGAGCGGATGCGCGGGCTGCGGCGCAGCAGCCCGACTTCCCGCTCGACCTTCACGGCCCCGGGCAGGGCGGCTTCCAGCGCCGCGGCGAGGGCCGGCAGTCCCTCCAGGAGGGACTGCTCACTGCCCTGGACGAGGGCGCCGAACCCGGCCAGGGACGGGATACCGGCGCGGTCCGGGTCCGTGCTGGCGTGGCAGTAGCGGCAGGTCCAGCTGTCGGGCGAGGCGGGAGCGCC
>JALYYF010000290.1 GCA_030946725.1 Candidatus Dormiibacterota bacterium | reverse complement strand
TCCCGGCACCGACGGCGGCAGCGTGGGCAGCTCGGCCACTGGCACGCCGAGCTCGACGGCCAGCCTCGCCGCAGTCTCGGCAGCGCCTTCCAGCCCGACGACGGCGGGCAGCGCCACCACGGTGGCTGCGCCCAGCGCGCCCCGCAGCGCCGCCGACAGCTCGCCGCGGAAGCGGGGCTGGTCGAAGAGGCGGGCCAGCTCCAGGCCGCTAAGGTGGCGCCTGTGCAGCGAGGGGAGGTCGACGGTGACGGGCCGGGCCTCCAGCTCGATGCCAACCCTCGCCGCCGCGGCCGGCAGCACAGCAGCCGCCAGGTCGGCCTGGAAGTCGCGATAGCCGGCCAGGCCGGCCACCAGCACCTGCGCCCCATCCCAGTCGATCCGCATGGTGGGGGGCGCCAGGCAGGTGGGCCGGAGCGTGCCCGCGGCCGTCGCCAGCAGCCGGTTGGCCGCAAGGCTTCCGCCCAGGTCGAGGCCGGCCGCCTCGGCCGCGGCCCGCACCGCCTGGAGGCCGTCCTCCAGGTCGCCGCCGGCCAGCGCGTAGGGATGCTCCGGGCGCTCGGCCGCCAGCGCCGGCAGCTGCTCCGCGGGCGAGGCGACCGGACGGCCGTCCCAGTAGCCCAGCACGTCGATGGTGCCGGAACGGAAGCGCAACGTTCCGTGGCCCTTCCCGACCAGCAGGGTCCGCGCGCCGCGAGACGCCGCGGCAAGGGCCGCCACCATGCCCGTGAGGCCGAGGCCCACCACGACCACGTCGTAGGGCACCCGCTCAGGGGCCATGGTCGAGGGCCAGCACGTCCCGGTAGATGATCTCGTTGAGCCGGAACTGCCGGGCCTGGTCGCCCCACATGATGGGGCGGTCGCCCTTCAGACGCTCGTCGAGAAAGTCACGGACCGGCGCCAGGGCGCCCTCTCCGACCGGCCGCATCCGCTCCAGGATGCCGGCCCCGCGCAGCGTGCAGAAGCCTCCCTGGCAGGGCCCCATGCCGAGCCTGAGCCCCCGCAGCATGTCGTCGATGCGCGGCCGGCCCGAGAACGAGTCGACGAACTCGCGGACCATGTCGCGGGTGACCAGCTCGCATTCGCAGACCAGGTCGGCGTCGGCACCCCCCGCTTTCAGCTCACGCTCGGTCAGCCGATCGCCGACCGAGTAGTGGCGCGGGTGCTCCCTAGCCTCCGGCAGCGCCTCCTCCGCCGTCCGGCAGGGGGCCTCCACCCCCAGCCGGGCGCAGATCGCGTCGGCGGTGTGCTCGGCCATCAGGCGATAGGTGGTCAGCTTGCCGCCAACGATGGAGACGAAGTTCTCCACACCGTCCGGGCCGTGGTCGAGCACGGTGTGGCTCCGGCTGAGGGTCCGCGAGCCGCCGGCACCGTGCGCGGGGTCGTAGAGCGGCCGGGCTCCCGCGAACACCCGCAGCGCTCGGCGCTCCGCGGCCGCCGGGATCATGGCGGCGCCCTCGCTGACTATGAAACGGACCTCCTCGGGAGTGACCTCGTAGCTGTCGGTGTCCAGCGTGGTGTCCGTCGTGCCCAGGATCGACACCGGCCCGACCGGCACCAGGATGTCGCCGTCACCGGGCGGCCGGCAGCGATTGACCACGCAGCTGGACAGCCGCTGGTTCATCACGACCATGGTTCCCCAGCCCGGCGCCATCTTGAGCTTGACTCCCGCGAGGGCGGCCACGCGGCCGGCCCAGTAGCCGGCGGCGCTGGCCAGGAAATTGACCTCGACGCGCTCTCGCTCACCGCTGCGCACGTCCTCCAGGTCGGCCCAGCGGACCCGGCCGCGCTCGACGCCGAGCCCCACAAGCCGCGTGTAGCGGCGGATGCTGGCGCCGTGCTCCACGGCCGATTCCGCGTTGTCCGCCACCAGGCCCCAGGGCTCGATCGTGGCGTCGGGCACCGCGAAGGCCCGGGCCAGCCTCGAGGAGAGCAGCGGCTCCCGCCGCCTGGCCTCGTCGACCGGTACCTCCTCGACCTCGATGCCGGCCTTCCGGCACGCGTCGAGGAACCGGGGCGGATAGTCCTCGGGGTCGCCCTCCAGCCAGCAGAAGAGGCCGCCCGTGTCCTCGACGTGAGGGGCGGCGATGCGGCGGACTATCCGGTTTTCGACGATGCACTCGTCGGCCGCCGCCGCGTCCTTGACCGCGTAGCGGGCGCCGCTGTGGAGCAGCCCATGAAAGTGGCCGGTGGTGCCGTGAGCCAGGTCGCTCTGCTCCACCAGCAGGGGACGGAGGCCGCGCATCGCGAGGTCGCGCGCCAGCCCCGCCCCGGTGGCCCCGCCCCCCACCACCAGCACGTCGTATCTCTGGTCAGGCAACGCTCTCGGCCAGGGTTCGGACCAGCAGGGCCGAGGACGTAGCCCCAGGGTCCTTGTGGCCGGCGCTCCGCTCGCCGAGATAGCTCGCGCGGCCCTTGCGAGCCACCATCGGGATGGTGTCCTCGGCGCCCCGCTCGGCCGCCGTGGCCGCCTCCCCGAGCGCCTCCGCCCCATCCCGGCCGGCCTCGACGGCGGCGTCCATCGCCTCCACCGCCGGCGTCAATGCATCGACCATGGTCTTGTCCCCTGGCGCGGCCTTGCCACGCTGAACCACCCCCTCGAGGCCGGCCCGCAGCAGGTCGCGGAGGTCCTCGACGGTGAGGCCCTCCTTGCCGGCCGCGGACTGCGCCATACGCAGGAACAGCGTTCCGTAGAGCGGGCCGCCGGCCCCGCCGACGCTGCCGATGAGGGCCATCCCGGTCTGTTTGAAAAGCGCGGCGGGATCGGCGTCGGCCTGGCTTAGCGCCTTCTGGCGGACGGCCTTGAAGCCCCGGTCCATGTTGGTGCCGTGGTCGGCATCGCCGATCGCTGCGTCCAGGCGGGTCAGCTCGCCGGCCTGCTCGCTGACCCTGGTCGCAAGTAGCTCGAGCCAGGCCCTGGCGCCGGCCGCGTCGAGGATCACACTCCCCATCGCAGCCCAGGCGTGAGCACGGGGGCGTCCCAGAGCCTGATGAGGTCGTCGTCCAGCCGCAGCACAGTGATGGAGAGCCCGGCCATTTCCAGGGAGGTGATGTAGCTCCCGATCAGGCTCCGCTCGAGCTTGTAGCCGCGCTCGGAGAGGGCCTGCCCGACCCGGCGCATCGCGATGTAGAGCTCGATCTGAGGGGTGCCGCCCATGCCGTTCACGAAGGCCAGCACCCGGTCGCCGCTGTTGAAGGGCAGGTCGCTCAGCACGGGCTCCAGCAGACGGTCCACGATGCGGTCGGCCGGTTCCAGCTTCATGCGCTCGCGGCCGGGCTCGCCGTGGATGCCGATCCCGATCTCCATCTCGTCCTCACCCAGATCGAAGGTGGGCGATCCGTTGGCGGGGACGATGCAGGAGGTGAGAGCCATCCCCATGCTGCGGCTGCTCTCGTTGACCTTCTTGACCGTGTCGGCCACCTCCGCCAGCGAGCCGCCCTCTTCAGCTCTGGCCCCGGCGATCTTCTCAGCCAGGACGGTCGCGCCGACGCCCCGGCGCCCGGCGGTGTAGGTGCTGTCCTGGACCGCCACGTCGTCGTCGATGACCACGCTCTGGACTTCGATGCCTTCGCCCTGGGCGAGCTCGGCCGCCATCTCGAAGTTGAGGACGTCGCCTGTGTAGTTCTTGACGATGTGGACGACGCCGCGGTCCCCGGCCACCCGTTTGGTGCACTCGTAGACCTGGTCGGGCGTCGGTGAGGTGAAGACCTCACCCGCACAGGCGCCGTCCAGCATTCCGAGACCGACGAAACCGCCGTGCATGGGCTCGTGTCCGCTGCCTCCGCCTGAGACCAGGGCCACCTTTCCCTGCACCGGCGCGCCCTTCCGGATTATGTACTTGGGCTCGAGGTTGATCTCGATGAGATCTGGATGGGCCACAAGCATGCCCTCGAGAGCCTCGGTGACGATGTCGTCAACCTGGTTGATCAGCTTTTTCACGTCAGCTCCTCGCTTCAAAGGCGGAGCGGGGCGCCTGCTGGCGCCCCGCCGCGTTTCCTGGCTCGGCTACTTCTCCTCCCACCCCCTGGTCCGCTCGACTGCCTTCTTCCACTTGGCGCGGCCCTCGGCCCGCTGCTCGTCGCTCCAGCCTGGCTCCCAGGTGCGGTCCACCTGCCAGTTCTTCCGGAGCTCGTCCAGGCTGTCCCAGAACCCGACCGCCAGCCCGGCGGCGTAGGAAGCGCCCAGCGCCGTCGTCTCGCTCACCGTCGGCCGCACGACCGGCGTGCCCAGGATGTCCGCCTGCATCTGCATCAGGAAGTTGTTCTGGACCATGCCGCCGTCGACCTTCAGCGTCTTGACGGATACGCCGGAATCCTGCTCCATGGCTTCGGCGACGTCGACCGTCTGGTAGCACACGGCCTCCAGGGTCGCTCGCACGATGTGGCGGCGATCGACGTAACGGGTCAGGCCCACGATGGCGCCTCGCGCGTACATGTCCCAGTAGGGCGCGAAGAGCCCTGAGAACGCCGGTACGAAGTAGGCGCCTCCGGAGTCCTCGACCGACTGGGCGATCGCCTCGGTCTCCGCGGCGTTGGAGATGATCTGCAGGTTGTCTCGGAGCCACTGCACCGCCGCGCCGGTGATCGCGATGGAGCCCTCGAGTGCGTAGATGCACTCGCCCTTCTTGAGCCCATAGCCGGCGGTCGTGAGCAGTCCGTTCTTCGAGGGGATGGCCTCGGTGCCTGTGTTCAGCAGCATGAAGTTGCCGGTGCCGTAGGTGTTCTTGGCCTCGCCGACGTCGTAGGCCGTCTGTCCGAAGACGGCGGCCTGCTGGTCGCCGAGGTCGCCACAGACCGGGATGCTGCCACCCACCGCACCGTCGCTCAGGCTGGTCCCATAGGTGTCGGGGTCGCTGGACGGGCGGAGCTCCGGCAGCATCTGCCGGGGAATCTCCAGCCGGCGCAGGATCTCGTCGTCCCACTCCAGCTTCCGCAGGTCCATGAGCATGGTCCGGGAGGCGTTGGTGTAGTCGGTGACGTGCGCCCCGCCGTTGGGCCCTCCGGTCAGCCACCAGATGATCCAGGTGTCCATGTTGCCGAACAGGAGCTCACCGTTCTCGGCTCTCCGCCGGGCTCCATCGACGTTGTCGAGGATCCACTTCACCTTCGGACCTGAGAAGTAGGTCGCGACCACCAGCCCGGTCCTCTGCTTCACCGTGTCCTCGAACCCCTCGTCGATGAGCTCCTGGCAGATCTCCCGGGTGCGGGTGTCCTGCCAGACGATGGCGTTGAAGACCGGCTTGCCGGTAGCCTTCTCCCAGACCACCGCCGTCTCGCGCTGGTTGGTGATTCCGATCGCGGCGAGGTCAGAAGCGCTGATGTTGCCCTTCTGCATCGCACCCTTGGTCACCGCCTGGGTCTTCTCCCAGACCTCCATCGGGTCGTGCTCCACCCAACCCGGTTGGGGGTAGATCTGGTCGTGCTCACGATAGTCGGAGCAGACGACCGTCCCCTCGTGGCTGAAGACCATGAACCGTGTCCCGGTCGTGCCCTGGTCGATCGCGGCTGCGTATTTCGCCATCTCTCCCTCCTTTAAGGTTCGGACTCGACCACGCCCCGGGCGATCAAGACATTCTTGATGAAGAACTCGTAGACGAACACGCCGATGACACCGCCGACGAGCGGCCCAACGATTGGCACCCAGAAATAGTTGCTGTACCAGGGACCGTTGCCTGGCAACGCCACCTGGCCCCAGCCGGCGAGCGCAGCAAAGAGGCGGGGACCAAAGTCACGAGCGGGGTTTATGGCGTACCCAGCGTTGGCGCCGTAGGACATGCCTATCGCCGCTACCGCCAGGCCGACCAGCCACGGAGTCAGATTGGCCTTCGGCGCAAGGTTACGGCGGTCGATGAGCGCTGAGATGAACATGAGCAGGAATGCAGTACCGACGATCTGGTCGATCAGGGGCCAGATCGGGTTGCCAAGGAAGTACGGTGCGGGGAACGTCGCGAATATCGAATAGGTCACGAAGGATCCCAGACTTCCGCGGGTGACGTGGTTGGCCTGCTCCCAGCTGCCGATGGCGGCGTAGTACACGATGAAAACGAGCGCGGCACCCACGAATGCGCCCAGCACCTGGGCCAGCCAGTAGGCGGGGACTCTGCCCCACGGAAAAGCCCTCCGCACGGCGAAGGCGAGGGTGACCGCGGGATTGAGGTGGGCACCGGTGACTCCGCCGGCCACGTATACCCCCATGGTGACGGCGATCGCCCATCCCCAGGTGATGAGCAGCCAGTCCCCAGACGCATCGAATATCTTGCTGCCGCGCCCGGACTGGTTCAAGGCGGCGACGGCCATTGCGACCACGCCGTCACCGAAGGCGATGAGCACGAAGGTGCCGAGAAACTCGGCGCCCAAGTCACCCAGGAGACCCGTGCGGAACGTCTCAATCTGGGTCGGCCGCCGGCCTGGGACCTCGCCGACGGGCCTGGCCCCTTCGACGTCACGACCTGTGCGTTCAGCGCCGGGCCTCGTTGGCTCAGCGTCTCTGTCTGCCATCTGTCACCCTCCCAATGAGTGCCTGGGCCTGGCCGATTCAGGGCAATAAAAAAAGTCCACGCCTCGGCACCGCGCCGAAAGCGGGACTT
>JALYYF010000266.1 GCA_030946725.1 Candidatus Dormiibacterota bacterium | reverse complement strand
AGGTGCCCCGTTTCACAGGTCCGGCCACCTTCGCCCGCCTGCCCAGGCTGGAGGAGGTCGGGCGCTGCGACGTCGCCATCGCGGGCGTCCCGTTCGACAGCGGCGTCACCTACCGGCCCGGCGCTCGCTTCGGCCCCGGCGCCATCCGGCAGGGCTCGCGGCTGCTCCGCGGATACCATCCAGCCCTGGACGTCGAGCCGTTCCTCCTGCAGCAGGTGGCGGACGCAGGAGACATCCCCTGCACACCGTTCGACATCGAGACGGCGCTCTCAGAGATCGCGGCCGGCGTGGGCGAACTGTTCAGGAACAGCCGGCACGCGGTCGCGCTGGGGGGTGACCACACGATCGCGCTGGCGATGCTGCGAGCGGTGCGGGAGGTCCACGGACCGGTGGCGGTGGTCCACTTCGACGCCCACCTGGACACCTGGGGAAGCTACTTCGGCGCCGCCTACACCCACGGCACGCCCTTCCGGCGCGCTGCCGAGGAAGGGCTGCTGGCCGGTGATCGCTCGGTGCACGTCGGCATCCGTGGACCGCTCTTCACGCGGGACGACCTGCCCCAGGACTCGGACCTCGGCTTCAGGCAGATCGACTGCGCGGCGGTCGCCGAGCGGGGAGCGGCCCAGATCGCCGCCCAGGTCAGGGACCGGGTGGGCGACGCCCCGGTCTACGTCTCCGTTGACGTCGACGTGCTCGATCCCGCCCACGCCCCAGGTACGGGGACCCCCGAGGCCGGCGGCCTCACCTCCCGCGAGCTGCTGCAGCTGCTGCGGGGGTTGGCCGGGCTGCCGCTCGTGGCCGCCGACGTGGTAGAGGTGGCGCCCGCCTACGACCACGCCGAGATCACCGCGATCGCGGCGGCGCACGTCGTCTACGAGCTGCTCTGCCTGTTTGCGCTGGGGCCGACCGCTTGACGACGTGGCACGCCGAGCTGGCCTGGCTCGGCGAGGTCCGCGAGGGGGTCCTCCTGGAGGCCGACGGGGATCGATTCACGCGCGTCGCCGCAGGCGTCGAGGCTCCGCCCGGCGCGGGAAGGCTGAGCGGCCTGGTCCTCCCCGGGCTCGCCAACGTCCATTCGCACGCATTCCAGCGCGCGCTCCGCGGCCGCTCCGAGCCGCCGCAGGCCAGCTGGCAGGGCGACTTCTGGAGCTGGCGGGAGCAGATGTACCGCCTGGCGGAAAGGGTCGACCCGGAGACGCTCTTCGAGCTGGCCCGCGCCACTTACGTGGAGATGGCGCTGGCCGGCATCACCCTCGTCGGCGAGTTCCACTACCTTCATCACCGCCCCGGCGGGGAGCCGTACCGCGACCCCAACCAGACCGGCCGCACGCTGGCCAGGGCGGCCGACGAGGCCGGGGTCCGGATGACACTGCTCGACACCTGCTACCTGCAGGGCGGGCTCGACGGCCGGCCCCTGGAAGGCGCCCAGCTGCGCTTCGGCGACCGCTCCGCGGCGGCCTGGGCGCAGCGCGTTAGCGCGCTCGAAGAGGGACCCGTCTTCAAGGTCGGTGCAGCGATCCACAGCGTGCGCGCGGTCGACGACGCCTCGATGGCGACGGTCGCCCGCTGGGCAGACGAGCGCGGCGCGCCGCTCCACATGCACCTCTCCGAGCAGCCGGCGGAGAACCGCGACTGCCGGGCGGCGACAGGCCTCACGCCGACCGCGCTGCTGCAACGGGCCGGCGCCCTGGGTCCGCGCACGACCGCGGTCCACGCCACTCACCTGGAGCCGGAAGACGTCGAACTGCTCGGCGCGACCCGAACTTCGGTCTGTCTCTGTCCGACGACCGAGCGCGACCTGGCCGACGGCGTCGGGCCTGCGGCGGCCCTGGCCGGGGCAGGATCGCCCCTCTGCCTGGGCAGCGACAGTCAGGCGGTGATCGACCTCTTCGAGGAGGCGAGGGCGATGGAGCTCGACCAGCGCCTGGTCAGCGGCCACCGGGGGCATCACTCGCCCGAGGCGCTGCTGGAGGCGTTGACGGCCTCGGGTGCGGCCGCGCTCGGCTGGGACGCCGGCCGGCTGGAGCCCGGACGCCTCGCCGACTTCGTCGCCGTCGACCTCGCCACGGTCCGCCTGGCGGGCTGGTCGCCGGACGATCTGCTCCGGCAGGTCGTCTACGGCGCCGCGCCTCCGGACGTCACTAACGTGGTGGTGGGCGGTCGGGAAGTCGTCTCCAGCCGCCGCCACGCCGGCCAGCCCGACGTCCCGGCCAGGCTCCACGAGGCCATTCGCCGACTTCTCGACTAGCGCGAGCCACTGAGCATCTTCGGTGACGGGGCGCCGACGAGCTCAGGCGTCCAGCATGGGCATCCGGACGCCACGCTCTCGCGCCACCTGCCGCGCCCGCTCGTAGCCGGCGTCGGCGTGGCGCACGACCCCCATCCCGGGATCGGAGGTCAGCACCCGCTCCAGCCTCTCCCCGGCCTCGGCGCTCCCGTCGGCCACGACGACCATGCCCGCGTGCAGCGAATAGCCGATCCCCACGCCGCCGCCATGGTGGACGGACACCCAGTGCGCGCCCGCCGAGGTGTTGACCAGGGCGTTGAGGATCGGCCAGTCCCCGATCGCGTCGGAGCCGTCGGCCATCGCCTCCGTCTCCCGGTAGGGCGAGGCGACGCTGCCTGCGTCGAGATGGTCGCGGCCGATCACGATGGGCGCCCGCACCCGGCCCTCGGCGACCAGCCGGTTGAAGGCCAGGCCGGCCGCTGCCCGTTCGCCATAGCCAAGCCAGCAGATGCGCGCCGGCAGGCCCTGGTAGGCCACCCGCTCCTCAGCCATGTCCAGCCAGCGCTGCAGGCGGACGTCGTCGGGGAAGAGCTCGCGGACGACCCGGTCGGTCTCCAGGATGTCCTTGGGGTCCCCGGAAAGCGCCACCCAGCGGAAGGGCCCCTTGCCCTCGCAGAACATCGGCCGAATAAAGGCGGGCACGAACCCCGGGTACTCGAAGGCGCGCTGGCAGCCGCCGGCCTGGGCGCCGGCCCGCAGGTTGTTGCCATAGTCGAAGACGACCGCGCCCGCGTCTTTGAACGCCAGCATGGCCTCGACCTGGGCTGCCATCGACGCCTGCGCCTGCCTGACGTAGTCCTGGGGAGCCCCGGAGCGGAGCGCGGCCGCCTCGTCCAGGCTCAGGTCCACCGGGACGTAGCCACCGAGCGGGTCGTGCGCCGAAGTCTGGTCGGTGACCACGTCGGCGTGGAACCCGCGGCGGACCAGCTCGACGTGCACGTCGGCCGCGTTGCCGGCCAGGCCGACTGAGAGCGGCTCTCCGCGCTTCCGGGCCTCCTCCACCCACGCCAGCACCTCCCCCAGGTCGGTGCTCGCGCGGTCCAGGTAGCGGGTCTCCACCCGGCGCCGGATGCGCGCCTCGTCGACCTCGACGACCAGCGCCACGCCCTCGTTCATGGTCACCGCCAGGGGCTGGGCGCCTCCCATCCCGCCCAGGCCCGCGGTCAGCACGACGC
>JALYYF010000260.1 GCA_030946725.1 Candidatus Dormiibacterota bacterium | reverse complement strand
GTCGTGGACCAGGAGGTGGTGGTCGACCGAAACCTGGTCACCTCGCGCCAGCCCTCGGACATACCCGCCTTCATTCGCGAGACTCTGCAGCTTCTGCAGGTCCCGTCTCGAGCATGACGGTCCGGCGAACCGCCGAACGTCCAGCGGTTCGCCGGCGATCCGTCGCCCCCCTCGGGCATAGTGATGAGGTGCAGATCGTCCAGCTGCCGCTGCCCCCCGTTCGGACCGCACCAGTCCCCGAGATACGTCAGCTCAGTCAGGTGCTCTTCGAGACCGCCGGGCTGCTGGCGGAGTCGCTGGATTCAGGCGACCCGCGGTTCAAGGACGAGGTGATCGATCTCGCCGTCCGCTCGCTCCGCGTGGCCGGCACGGTCATCGAGCGCCGGATCGAGTCCCCGGCAGAGACCCGACACACCGTCTGACGTGACGCCCGGCGGGGCGCCGCACCAGGATCAGGTCAGGCGCTCATAGGCGGGCAGGGTGAGGAAGTCCTCGAACTCCGGTGAGAGAGCCAGCCGGTCGAAGATCTCCCGGGCCTCGTCGAAGCGTCCCTTCCGGAAAGTGTCCTCCCCGAGGGCCTCGCGAAGCCGGGCCAGCTCGTCGTCCCCGATCCGGCTGACGAGTTCCGGCGTCACGTTGCCACCGTCCTGCAACCGAGCCCCGTGATGGACCCACTGCCAGACCTGGGAGCGTGAGATCTCCGCCGTGGCTGCGTCTTCCATCAGGTTGTTGATCGCAGCCGCGCCGTTGCCCCGCAGCCAGGACTCGATGTACTGGATTCCGACGCTGACGTTCACGCGGAGGCCTGCTTCGGTGACCGACCCGTCCGGTATGGCGACGTCGATCAGCTGAGGGGCTTCCACGCGCACCTCGTCGCGACGCCGATCGATCTGGTTGGGCCGCTCGCCGAGGACTTCGTCGAAGCACTCGAGGGCGATCTCGACCAGGTCCGGATGAGCCACCCAGGTGCCGTCGAAGCCGTCGTTGGCCTCCCGGACCTTGTCCTCCCGCACCTTTTCGAGTGCCACCCGATTGACCTCCGGGTCTCTGCGGCTGGGGATGAAGGCGGCCATTCCACCCATGGCGAACGTCCCGCGCCGGTGGCAGGCGCGCACGAGGAGCTCGGTGTACGCGCGCATGAAGGGCACCGTCATCGTCACCTGGGCACGGTCCGGCAGCATCATGTCCGGCCGGTCGCGGAACTTCTTGATCACGCTGAAGATGTAGTCCCAACGCCCGGCATTCAGGCCCAGGGAGTGCTCTCTGAGCTCGTGGAGGATCTCATCCATCTCGAAGGCCGCGAGCACGTTCTCTATCAGGACGGTGCCACGCAGGGTGCCGGCGGGCAGCCCCAGCTGGTCTTCGCTGAAGCTGAAGACGTCGTTCCACAGCCGCGCCTCGAGGTGGCTTTCCAGCTTGGGCAGGTAGAAGTATGTGCCCAGGCCCTTGTCAAGGCGGCGCCGGGCGTTGTGCACGGTGTAGAGTCCGAAGTCGACCAGGCTGGCCGCCGCCGGCCGGCCGTCGATGCGCAGGTGCTTTTCCGGCAGGTGCCAGCCGCGAGGCCGGACCATCAGGTAGGCGGCCTGCTCCTGGAGCCGGTATTCCCGGCCGTCGGGGTTGGTGAAGCTGATCGTGCCCTCGATCACGTCGATCAGGTTCAGGTGGCCGTTGAGGTTGTTGGCCCACGTCGGGGAGTTGGCGTCCTCGAAGTCGGCCATGAACACGCGCGCGCCGGAGTTCAGCGCGTTGATCATCATCTTGCGCTCGACCGGACCCGTTATCTCGACGCGCCGGTCGAGGAGGTCGCCAGGAGGCGGCACCGTGGTCCAGTCGGACTCGCGGATCTCACGCGTCTCGGGCAGGAAGTCGGGGTTCTCGCCCGCCGCCAGGCGGTCCTGACGTTCGGCACGGCGCTTCAGAAGGTCCGCTCTGCGGGAATCGAAGCGGCGCTCCAGCTTGGCGAGGAAGCCCAGGGCCTCGGCGGTGAGCACCTCCTCCTGGCGGCCTTCCACGTCGCCACGAATCTCGACTCCGTCTACTCCCAACATCGAATGCCTCCTGGCTCAGCGAATAGCAGGACCGGCTCCGACATCGACTGTACACGTCCCGGGCGCCGTCACCCACGACCCCGGGCGCCCACCGTGCCCCAGGGAGAGTTCAGTCTTGGTTGAGCTCGCGCTCCCGCTGCTCCCAGAACTTCAAGCGTTCGTCGAACTGCTCGATAAGGGCCTGCATCGGTTCGATGTTGGAGCGTTGCACGGCCTGGCGCAGCTCTTCGTCACGGTGCTCGGCCAGGGCTCGCATCTGCTCCAGTACCTCCCGTTCGAGGCTCAGGAGCTGGCGGTAGAAGCTGATCTGGCGGCCGATGTCGCTCAGCGATTCGGTGTTCGGATCCGCAGCCTCCTCGATGCGCGAGGGCCCCTCTGCGAGGAGATCGCCTGGAGATCGAGTTGGCCCTTCCGAGTGCTCTTGTGTCAACTGGACAACTCCCGTGAAGCGTGGTCGAGCAAGGTGCTTTCCAGGCTACCGCGGCGGGTCACCACCCCCACACCATACGAACGGCTGGAGTGGCCGGCGTCACCCGGCGGTCATCGCGGCGCTGCGGTCCTGCATCGACGCACCGGACGTCTGGCACCCGCGGAGGTTGGTTCAGGGGACGCGACCGACCGCCACCACCTGGCCCTCGCTCACATACAACTCCGGGTCGTCCAGGAGGTCTCCACCGGCCAGGCGCCGCCACTGCTCCCGGTCCGCAGAAGGGACGGCCACGCGCTCGGCCAGGTCAGCCAGGTACTCGAACCACTGAGCGAAGAACTCACGCTCAACCGGCCGAAGCGGGGCCCAGCGCTCGATCAACCAGGTCCTCTGGACGACGTCCACGAGCCCGGCTGCTTGAAGACGGCGACCCAACTGGCGGCCGACGAGGGAGCCCCGGGACTGCTGCGCGATGGAGGGCTCGGCAATGGTGGCCATCGACAGTCGAGTCGGCAGGTGTGGGTCCGCGGGATGGACTCGCAGCAGTTGCACGTCCATGTCCTTGAGTGCCACCAGGCCGCCCGGCCGGACCACCCTCCGCAGCTCGCAGGCAGCCGTGTGCAGCTCCGTCGGGGAAAGAAACTCGACCACGTTGGCGCACCAGACGGCGTCGAAGGCCCCGTCGGTGTAGGGCAGTGCCGTGACCGACGCGGCAGCGGCGTGGTGCAGGCCCCGTCCGCCCGCGAGACGAGCGTTCTCCAGGTCTATGTCGCAGCCGTGGAGCTCCCCATCGGGGACCAACTCGGCCAGAACCGGAACGAAGCTGCCCGATCCACAGCCGACGTCGAGCAGCGACCAACCCGGGCGGAAGCCCACCCAGCCGGCCATTTCCGTGTATTCCGAGCGGCACGCCTCGAGATGCAGGTCGAGCCAGGCGGCGTCGCTCAGCACGGCGCCCCGCGCCGTCGCGTGACGGCCCCGCGTCACGTCCCGACCTCGTAGTCGATCGGCTTGAAGGTGTGGTTGTTGGAGAGTTCCGCAGAACACGCTGTGAGCCCCACTATCAGGCTCCGTTCGGCTCGGAACAGGATCGAGTCACCGGCACGCGAGCGAGGCGGGTTTATCTGCAATGCGCCGTCCGCGAGAACGTCCACGTTCATGAAGACGTTGAACGTCGTTGGGATGGCGTCCGCATAGATTCCAAATCCCTCCAGAGCGCCGGCGAGGTTGTCGAGGCAGCTCGGATGCGGATCGTGGTTGTCGTAGAGGATGCGGAAGGTATCGCTGCTGCAGGGCGTGAAGATGAAGTCGTGCCGACCGACGTCGTCTTCCACGATGGCGAGCATCGGGTTGCTGCGATTGGAATACAGCGTGTGGCCGCGCGTGAGATACATCGTTCCGGCGTAGTCAAGGCTGCGCCCCGACGAGAGCCATTCCGCCTGCTGATCGCAATCGAAAGCCACCAGATCCGCAACCTGTTCGCCGCAGGGGTCGACCACGAGGAGCGTTTGCCCGGCCTCCAGGACGAAAGCTGTTCCCGTCTGCGGCTCGAGCCTGTGCCGGCGGCCTGGCTCCGGGGTGCAATCGCGTCGAAAGCTCACGCCGTCTTCTCGATGCCGTTCGATTGAGGCCGGAGGGGGCAGCCCCAAGACGGCTCGACCGCCCGCCCGGAATACTGCCGAGCCACCGATGTAAGGCCGAAGTCGGACAGAGTGGGGTTCGGCGATCCCTGCAATGCTTCGTCCCGCCGCCTGACACGCTTCTGCATGCTCGCCAGCCGCCGCCTGACTCGCAGCCGTTCGAACTGCCGGTGAGCATTGAAGACCAGCGTGGGCCAGGCAAACCGCCGGCTCCAACGTGAATTGGCGGCATGCAGCCCCACGACGAAATAGGCGCGTCCCGCGAAGCTGAATGAGAAGTGAGGATTGGCCGGGTCATCACTGACCGCCGGATCCCAGGCATGGTGGGGCCGGTCGAGCTCGTGCAGAGTCTGCAGCTGCCGCCACAGCGCCTGCTCAAATGCCGGCTCGTCCAGGGCCACCGGCGACGCGAAGCAGGCGAGGAAGCTGCTCAACTGCGGTTCCCATGCGTCCTGCTCCAGGCTGAACTGGAAGAGATCGCGGGCGAGACCCTCATTGACGGCGGCAGCTCCAAGCTCCTCGTAGAAACCCATCGCATAGTGCCCGGACCGAATTGCGGCCTGGGCGCCGAGACAGGGATATGAGGAACTGAGAAGCACCGCTCTTAGAGATTCGTGGACGAAACTCTGAACTGCGGTGGTAACGCCCCGGCCTGGAAAACGCACGAGACGGCCGGCGTCGAGCATCGCAAAGCTGCTGGTACCGTGGGCTTGGGGTGAGTCGAAGGGGTTCTCGCCGCGCACGTTTCAGGCGGCCGCGTCGGCGTTCCGGTGGAAACGGCGCTTGAGGGCGGCCTCGCTCGACGCTGCGTCCCGGAGGACCCGTCCCCGATACCGCACACCGCCGAGCAGCACCCTCGACGCCAGCGCCAGCCATACGCACACGCCGCGCTCGAGCACCCAGCCGGGCGCCAGCAGCGAGGCACTGGCAGGAAACACTCGGCGGCCGCCGGCGCGTCGCCTTCCGAGCTCGGCCGCCGCCACCACTCCGAGGCCGGCCGCGACCAGGGGCCGCCAGGCGCGGGCCGCCACCGCCATTCCGACCAGCGGCAGCACGGCCAGCCAGACGGAGAGACGAAGTGGACGGGCCAGCTCGTCGTAGGCGTGGCGGACGCGCTGGCCGAGAAAGCCGGAGCCGCTGGCCGGGAGGCGAGGCACGTAGAGGTCCAGTGGAGCAAAGGTCCTTCCACCGGCCGCCTGGATCGTCCGCACCAGCTCGAGGTTCTCGAAGAGTACGTCCCCGCGGTACCCACCCGCTGCCAGCAGCCGGCCGCGCCGCACCGCCAGGGTGCCAGGCCAGTCACCGCCGCTGATGCGATTCAGGAGGATGCGGGAGGTGTCCCAGGCGGCATGCCCGCGAGCGGGAAGGAAGTGGTTCTGGGGCCGCACGAGGTCGAATCGGTCGAGGTAGTCCACCGTCCTGATGAGAGCCTCCTCACCGTACCGCACGTCGTCGTCCGCAATGACGACCCTGTCGCGACCGGCCCGGCGAACCCCGGTGAGGACGCCGCCGACCTTGCCGTTCGGCGTGATCAGGTCGTCGTCCGGTGCCAGGTGA
>JALYYF010000240.1 GCA_030946725.1 Candidatus Dormiibacterota bacterium | reverse complement strand
GACCTGGGCGGTTCTCCGCGTCGTGCAGGAGATCGCGGAAAAGCATGAGGCCAGCCCGGCCCAGGTGGCCCTCAACTGGCTTCGCGCCAAGCCCCTGGTCACGGCGCCGATCCTGGGAGCGAGGTCAGTGGAGCAGCTTGAAGACAACCTCGGCTGCGTCGACTGGCAGCTCTCGTCGGAAGAGGTCACACAGCTCGACAAGGTGAGCACCGTCGAGACGTTCTACCCATACGACTTCATCGACAACGCTTCGGCGCAGCGCCTCCAGCCGGTCTCACGAGGAACCGAGTAACTCCCAACCGGCGCCTCGATAGCTGAGAATTTCACGGACTCACAGTCCTCTCCGTCGTGCGCATTCTTACTACGACGATGTGCACAACGACGTGAGTACCTTGTGTGTGAGGATCGCTGACGAGAGCGCAGAGCAGTGTGGCGGTCTTGACATATCCATTACATGGACCGGCATTGGAAGTGCTACGCTCCGCGCGCATTTCCGTGACGTCTGAAGAGAGGAGCAGCGTCCTTCTCCGAACCCATCGTGATTGATTCCTTCAGTCCGTAACTGTCTCAAGTAGTCAGAAAAAGGGGGGCGCAACAACGTGATAGGCGAGGCTCCGGGAGAGCAAAAGAAGCCGATCAGCCGGCGGCGTTTTCTGGGAGTGCTCGGCGCCGGAGCGGTGGGCGCCGGCCTGGGAGGCGGCACCGCCGTCACACAAACGGCGGCGAGCCTGGAGCTCGCCCAGAACGACGTCTACGCCAAGCAGATAAGCAACTGCTTCACGCGGATCTTTCCGAACTTACCGCCATTCTCTGACCAGTCGGACGCCGTCAAGAACGCTCTGCTTCAGGTCGGCTCGCCGGGCGGCCTTCTCGACGCCAAAGACCAGTTAAGTGCCGGGCCGGTGGCCCTGATAACCGATCCCTCCCTCAGGGTCAACAACCCGGACAACCCCGCTCACACAGCCGGCATCACGTTCCTGGGTCAGTTCATGGACCATGACGTGACCTTCGACACCGAGTCGAAGCTCGGAAGCCCGACCCAGCCCCAGAACGTGACCAACAACCGGACCCCCGCTCTGGACCTGGACTCCGTCTACGGCGGTGGATTCGTCGCCTCCCCGCAGCTGTACGACTCGGTCGACCACGCCAAGCTCAAGGTGGAGAGCGGAGGCATCTTCGAGGACGTGCCCCGAACTTCCAGCGGCCAGGCGCTGCTGGCCGATCCCCGCAATGACGAGAACATGATCATCTCCGGCCTGACCTGTGCCTTCCTGCTCTTTCACAACCAGGCGGTGGATGTCGCCAGGGCGGCGGGCCACACCGATCCCACCGACGCCTTCAACGAGGCGCAGCGCCTGACCAGATGGCACTACCAGTGGATCATCGTCCACGAGTTCCTGCCACTGATCGTGGGCCAGCCGACCGTCGACGACATCATGGCCAACGGCCGGCGCTACTACACCGCAGGCCCGGGCCAGGCTCTCATCCCGGTGGAGTTTGGAGCGGCCGCCTACCGCTTCGGGCACAGCATGGTGAGGCCCTCCTACCGCGCCAACCTGGCCGGCGACGGCGGCCAGCCCTTCTTCGGCCTGATCTTCGACCCCAGCCAGGAGGGGCGACCCGATCCGGCCGACCTTCGCGGCGGGTTCCGCGCGCCCCGGCGCTTCATAGGCTGGCAGACCTTCTTCGACTTCGGCGACGGCCAGGTCAAGCGCAACAAGCTGATCGACACCAAGATCTCCACGCCGCTGTTCAACATCCCGCTGGGCGTGATCCCCAACCACGCGGCGCCCCAGGCGCTCCCTCAGCGCAACCTGCTGCGGCAGTTCACGTGGAAGATGCCATCGGGCCAAGGCGTGGCGCGGGCGATCGGAGCGCCTCCTCTCAGCGCGACCGACCTCGGCGAGCTGAAGCCCTACAGTGTCGGGCTGGAGACGAGCACACCGCTCTGGTACTACGTGCTCAAAGAGGCCGAGCTGGTGGCGGGGGGCCTCCACCTGGGACCGGTCGGTGGCAGGATCGTGGGCGAGGTCATCGTCGGGCTTCTGCAGACCGATCCCACGTCTTACCTCGGAGCCAGCCCCGGCTGGCGGCCGACGCTGCCGATGCGCGGCGGAGGCACTGGGGACTTCCAGATGGTCGACTTCCTGACGTTCGCTCGGGTCGATCCCACGAGCCGCGGCCAGTAGCGGCTTAGGAGCAATCGGGTCTGACCCCCCACGCACCTCCCCCCGCGCTGCGGGGAAAGGATTATTTCTGTCAGATTTGGCGGCCGGTGCCGGCCCAGTAGGGCTGCCTGATCTGCCGCTTCAAGAGCTTGCCGGCCATGTCGCGAGGCAGCTCGGCCACGAAGTCGACGGAGCGCGGGCGCTTGTAGTCGGCGATCCGGCCCCGGCACCACTCGACCAGCTCCTGCTCGCCGGCAGCGGAGCCGGGCCTGAGCGCCACAATCGCCTTGACCGCCTCGCCCCAGCTGTCGTCGGGGACCCCGATCACGGCCACGTCGGCCACGTCCGGGTGGGCGTGCAGGCAGGCCTCGACCTCCGCCGGGTACACGTTGACACCGCCCGTGATGATCATGTCGATCTTGCGGTCGCAGATGTAGTAGTAGCCCTCGGCGTCCCGGTAGGCGATGTCCCCCACCGAGAAGTAGCCGTCGCGCATCGAGCGCGCCGTCGCGTCCGGCCGCTTGTAGTACGTCGCCAGCCAGTCGCTGCGCGCCCACAGCTCTCCCGGCACGCCGTCGGGGACGGGGTTGCCGGCGTCGTCGAGCAGCAGGATCTCCTGGCCCTCCGGCGGCAGTCCCGCCGAGCCGGGCTTGCGAAGCTGGTCCTCGGGCCGCAGCAGCAGGTTGATGCCGGTCTCGGTCGCGCCGTAGAACTCGTAGATCACCTCGCCGAAGTACTCGCTGGCGCTCTGCTTCAGGGAGAAGGGGCAGGGGGCCGCGCCCAGGACGAGTGCCCGCAGCGAGGAGACGTCGTGCCGGCCACGCACCGCCTCGGGCAGGTCCATGATCCGGTGCAGCAGCGTCGGCGCCATGAACGTGGTGGTCACCCGGTGTCGGGCGATCAGCGCCAGGGCTTCCTCGGCGTCGAACCGGGGCATGATCACGATGGTTCCGCCGCATGCGGTGGTCAGCGCGGAGAAGAAGGCGACCGCGCTGTGATAGCCGGGACCCGCCATCAGGTGCACGTCGTCCGGCCGGAGGTCGAACATGCGGACGGTCTGCATCACGTCCTGCAGCGGGACCCCGTGAGGCCGGTAGGCGCCCTTGGGATGACCCGTGGTGCCGGAGGTATAGATCATGGTGGCGCCCAACCCGTCGCCCGCCTCCACCTCCGGCTGCTCGACGGAGGCGGCCGCCAGCAGCTCCTCGAAGTCCAGCCAGCCCTCAGGAGCCGGCGCCCCGGCCAGGGCGGCGAATGTTAGGTCGCCGCGAACCTCCGGCCGGGCCGCCTCCAGGTGCTCGACGAACTCCGGCCCGGCACAGACGATCCGGACGCCGCTGTCGTTGAGGATGTACGCGAGCTCGGCGCCTCGCAGCCGGAAGTTGATGGGAACCCCGATCGCCTCCAGCTTGCCCAGTCCGCCGGATACCTCGAAGCCGGCGATCGAGTTGAAGGCCATCACCGCCACCCGGTCTCCGGGACCGACGCCGAGTCCCCCGAGGGCGTTGGCGGCGCGGTTCGCGCGCTCGTCTCGCTTCGCCCAGCTCAGGGTCCGTTCCCCTTCGATCAGTGCGGTCCTGTCCGGCTGGACGGCGGCGTGCACCCTCAGCAGGTCCGCCATCTCCGCATCCTATCCTTCTCAATGGAAGGGAACAGGGGAGCAGCCGGGAGCTAAGTTGGCCAGGGTC
>JALYYF010000238.1 GCA_030946725.1 Candidatus Dormiibacterota bacterium | reverse complement strand
GCACCGCACTACGACGAGGCGGAGGAGTTCCCGTGGGAGGTCGTCCGCAAGGCGGCGCAGATCGGACTCTATTCACCTGAGTTCCTGGCTCAGACCTTCGCCGACGAGACCGGGATCATGCCCGCCCTGGTCGCCGAGGAGCTCTGCTGGGGATGCGCCGGGATCGCGCTGGCGATGCAGGGAACCGGCTTGCCGGTGGCGGCCATCTACAGCCAGGGGACCCCCGAGCAGATCGCCACCTGGATCCCGGCCTGCTACGGGAGCGCGCGCGAGCCCGAGGTGGGCGCGTTCTGCGCCACCGAGGCCGACGCAGGTTCCGACGTCTCCGCATACAAGACGCGTGCGGTCAAGAACAACGGCGACTGGGTGCTCAATGGCCGCAAGGTCTTCATTACGAACGGCGGGATCGCCGGGGTGCACGTGGTGGTGGCCGCCGTCGACCCCTCGCTGGGCACGCGCGGGCAGGCCTCCTTCGTCGTACCCAAGGGCACACCGGGCCTCAGCGCCGGCAAGAAGGAGAAGAAGATGGGCATCCGGGCGTCCCACACCGGGGACGTGGTCCTGGAAGACGTGCGGGTGCCGTCAGACTGCCTGCTCGGCGGAGAGGAGCGGCTGGAGGCCAGGCTGGAACGGGCTCGGACGGGCCAGTCGTCACGCTCCAACGTGGCCATGAAGACGTTCGAATCGACCCGTCCGATCGTGGGGGCGCAGGCGCTCGGCATCGCGCGGGCGGCGTTCGAGTTCGCGCTCGACTACGCCAAGCAGCGCAAGCAGTTCGGCCGGCCGATCATCGAGAACCAGGCGATCGCCTTCAAGCTCGCCGACATGGCGATCGAGATCGAGGCGGCGCGCGGGCTGATCTGGCGGGCGCTCTGGGAGAGCCGGAACCGCGGCGAGTTCAAGATGGCGGAAGGCTCGATGGCCAAGCTGAAGGCGAGCGAGGTCGCCGTGAAGGTGACCGAGGAGGCCATCCAGATCTGCGGCGGCTACGGGTACATCCGCGACTTCCCGGTCGAGAAGTGGCACCGTGACGCCAAGATCTACACGCTCTTCGAGGGTACGTCCGAGATCCAGCGGCTCGTGATCTCGCGCACGCTCGCAGCGTAGAGTCCGCGCGATGATCACGGTCGCGCCGGCTGTCGAGTCCCGGCGCGGGGCGCGCCGGCGCCGTCTGCTGGAGGCTGCTCTGACACTGTTCGTGGAGCGAGGGTTTCACGCCACCTCGGTCGAGGACATAGTGGCCGCCGCGCGGACCTCGAAGTCGGCCTTCTACGAGCACTTCGAGACCAAGGAGGATTGCTGCCGTCTGCTGTTGGACGAGGAAGGGGGCGCGCTGATCGCCTCGGTCAACGCGGCCGCCGCCGGTGGGGAGGACCACAGGCAGCGAACGCGCCTCGGCATAGGCGCCTTCGTGCGGACCTGCGTCCGCCAGGGGAAGGCGGCACAGCTCCTGCTGGTCGAGTCGGTGGGCCTCTCCGAGTCCATAGAGCAGGTCAGGCACCGGCTGCACGGGCAATTCGCCGAGATGGTCGAGTCGGAGGTTCGGCACGCGCAGGCTGCTGGGGACCAGGGCCTGCTGGGCGTCGATCCGGCGCTCTACGGCAGAGTAGTGGTCGGAGCGGTGAACGAGGCGACCGGCTGGTTCCTGGCCCGCGGCGGTGGCGATCCCGAGCCCCTCATCGACGGCCTCTGCAGAATCCTGGCCCCTTAACGTATTGTGCTCGAACGTACGTTCGCGTAAGCTTGGAGGCGAACATGCGTACGCTCCAGACACAGATGCGGGTGCGCCGCGCGCTACGCGTGGAGGCCGAGTACCGGCGCCGGCTGGTGACCGAGGGTCACAGCCCCGACCTGGCCAGGGCCGGGGCAGCGAGGCTGCTGCACGTGCTGCGGGATGTCCGGACGGCGTGGAATCAGGAATCGGCCGACTTGGATGTGTCCGGCCTGCGCGGCCACGTCAGCCGCTGGCTGTCAGCCATGGAGGCCGCGGCCGCTGGACTCGAGCGACCTGGAGCCGACCTCGGGAGCCTCAGCGAGCAGTTCCGCGACGCCGGGGTGCCGCTGGTGTTCTTCCTGCGCGGGCTGGACGACTCGAGTGATCCGGTACTCGCTGAATTGACTGGCAGCGTGCTGGAACGATCGGCCTGAGGCAGAGGCGAAGCCCACGCGGTGCGTGGACTTCATGGCGGCTGTTCATGCACAGCCGGGGCACTGAATCCTCGCGCCGCGGAAGGCTCCCCGCGGCTTGGCTCCGGTCGAGCACAGGTCTAAAAATCGCGCTGCGCCGGAGCACTGCACGGAACGCCGACCCGCGGAAAGTCCTGTCAGTCCTCGAGGTCGATCGTCTGCGCGGTCAGGCGCCGGCGCACTTCCTCCGGCTGGTGGTCCACCAGGTAAATCGCCTCCCGGCATCCGAGAACTCGCTCCAGGTCCGTGCGCAGCTCGCGCAGGCTTTCGGGCAGTTCACCGATCAAGAAATCGGCCTTGCGGGGGGGCCACCAACGGATGGTTTCGACACCGTGAGCCTGCG
>JALYYF010000219.1 GCA_030946725.1 Candidatus Dormiibacterota bacterium | reverse complement strand
GCCTGCCGCATGGCGGCGGCGATGGCCACCGGCGAGGCGATCAGCGGCGGCTCGCCCACTCCCTTCACTCCGTAGGGCGCCTCGGGCTCGGCGTCCTCCACCAGGACGGAATCCACGGCAGGCATGTCCAGCGTGGTCGGCAGCAGGTAGTCGGTGAAGCTGGCGTTGCGGATCAGTCCCTCGCGCGTCTGGATCTCCTCCATGGTGGCGAGCCCGACCCCCTGCGCGACGGCGCCCTCGATCTGCCCGTGGACCTGGAGCGGGTTGATGGCACGCCCGACGTCCTGGGCGGTGGCGACCTGGACGACCCGGGCCGCGCCCGTCTCGGGGTCGACGTCGACCGTGGCCCGCTGGGCGACGAACATGAAGGAGACGTGGGCCTCGCCCTGGCCGTTCTCGTCCAGGCCGGTGGTCGGGCGGTGGTGGTTGTCGAACTCCCGTTCCACCGGCTGGTCCAGGAACAGCGTCAGCGGCGCCAGCGGGCTGCCCTCCTCATCCAGCACCTGGCCGCCGGCCAGCTCCCGTCCAGGAGGGCCGGCCATCCGCAGCACCTCTTCCCTGACCAGCCGGGCCGCGCCCCGCACGGCGCCTCCGGCCATCCAGGTCTGGCGAGACGCCGAGGACGATCCCGCGTCACGGATGAGCGTGTCGGCAGGCTCCAGCTCGACCGTTTCGACTCCCAGCTCGGTCCGCACCACCTGCTCGAGCACGGTGACCAGGCCCTGCCCGACCTCGACCGCCGCCGTCTTGACCACCACCACCGCCTGCCCGTCCCTGCGCTCCAGGCGAACCCGCGCGGCGGTGGAGTCGTCCGAGCCCTCGGAGTACGCGATGTTCTTGTAGCCGATCGCAAAGCCGGTGCCCCGCCGCACGTGGCGCCGGTCCGAGAGGTTGCCGGCGCCTCCGGGCAGCGCGAGCGGCTCCACGGTTCCTGGAGGCACGGGGAGCTCGGCGCAGCGGCGGATCAGCTCTGCCACCGGAGCGGCTCCCCGGAGCGGCTGGCCGGTGATGATGCGATCGCCGGGGCGCAGCGCGTTGCGCAGCCTCAGCTGTACCGGGTCCATGCCCAGGCGCGCAGCCAGGAGGTCCATCTGCGACTCGTGCCCGAAGCACGACTGGACGGCGCCGAAGCCCCGCATGGCCCCGTTGGGAACCTGATTGGTCCGCGCGGCGCCGCACCAGATCAGCGCGTTGGGGACCCGGTAGGGCCCGGCGGAGAAGCAGGCCGCGTTGGCCGCGACGGCGGACGAGGTAGAGGCGTAGGCGCCGCCGTCGAGCACGATGGTCGCCCGCACGAAGACCAGGTCGCCCTCGCGGCTGGCCCCGTGCGAGTACCACATCAGCGCCGGGTGCCTGTGCACGTGGCCCACGAACGATTCCTCGCGCCCGTACCACATCTTGACCGGCCGCCCCGTCCGCAGCGCCAGCAGGCAGGCGTGGACCTGAACCGAGATGTCCTCCCGCGCACCGAAGGCGCCCCCCACGCCCGCCAGGCGGAGCCGGACCCGCTCGCGCGGCAGGCCCAGGCAATCCGCGACCTGGTTGAGGTCCACGTGCAGCGCCTGGGTGGCGATCCAGAGGTCGACCTCACCGCCGCCGGGACCCGGAACCGCGAGGCCCGCTTCGGGGCCCAGCGGCGCCTGGTCCTGCTGCCCGACCTCGTAGTAGCCCTCGACCACGACGTCCGCCTCCGCCCGGACGTCGCCATGGCGGATCACCAGCGTCCGCAGGCTCTCGCCGCGTCGCAGCGCGTCGAGGGGATCGGTCAGAGGCGGCAGCTCCTCGTAGTCGGTGCGGATGGCCCGCGCCGCCTGCAGCGCCTGCTCCGGATGCTCGGCCGCGACGATCGCCACCGGCTCGCCGGCGTAGCGGACCTCCTCCCCGACCGCGGCCAGCACCGGCTGGTCGGCTTCCCCGTGCACGCCATAGCGTGGAGCCCCGGGGACGTCGGCCGCCGTGAGAACGGCGTGCACGCCGGCCAGCCGCTCGGCGATCGAGGTGTCCAGCGAGCGCAGGAGGGCGCGTGCGTGGGGACTGCGCAGGGTCCGCCCGTAGAGCATGTGGGGCGCCACCAGGTCGCTGGCGAACTCGAAGGTGCCGCGGACCTTGGCCGGACCGTCCGGCCGGGGGATCGACGCCCCCACTCCCCGTGGGTGCTCAGGCATGGGCCGCCTCGCGCAGCTTCCGGCAGGCCAACGCCAGGCCGGCCGTGACGGAGTCCTCGTCGGCGGTCTGCAGTCGACCCTGGCGGACCACCACGCGGCCACCCACCAGCACCGCCTCCGCTCGAGCCGGGGGAGCCAGCGCCAGCGCCTGGAGCGGGTCCTCGATCCCCACGTGCGAGAGGTCGTCGACCCGGAAGGCGGCCAGGTCGGCGCACTTTCCCGGCTCCAGCGTGCCGCAGTCGTCCCGGCCCAGGCAGGCGGCCCCACCCCTCCAGCCCAGGCTCCAGGCCTGGCGCCCATCGAGCGCGGTGGCGGCATCGTCGCGTCCCAGCAGGGAGGCGCGCAGCCGGGCCAGGAGCACGGCCTGGTGGACCTCACCCGCCAGGTTGCCATCCTCGTTGCTGGCCGCCCCGTCGACGCCGAGGCCGACGGGCACGCCGGCCCGCGTCAGCTCCTCCACCGGGCAGGCGCCCGCCCCCAGCCGCATGTTGCTGGAGGGGCAGTGCACGACGCCGGTGCCGCTCTCGGCCAGGCGTTCGATCTCTGAAGCAGAGAGGTGGATACCGTGGGCGAACCAGACGTCGTCGCCAAGCCACCCCAGCTCCTCCATCAGCTCCAGCGGCCGCATCCCGAATCGCTCCTGGCAGAAGCGCTCCTCGTCCGAGGTCTCGGCCAGGTGCGTGTGGAGGCGGACTCCGAGCCGCCTGGCCAGGGCGGCCGACTCCCGCATAAGACTGGGGGTGACCGAGAAGGGAGAGCAGGGCGCGATCGCCACCCGGCACATCGACCCCGGGGCCGGGTCGTGGTAGCGCGAGATCGCCTCCTCCGTCGCGGCCAGGATCTCGTCCTCGCGTTCCACGACCCGATCGGGCGGCAGTCCGCCGGCGGACTGGCCCAGCGACATCGAGCCCCGACAGGGGTGAAAGCGCAGCCCGAGCTCCCGGGCCGTCTCCACCAGCGCCTCGAACAGCCCTGGCCGGCCGGCCGGGAAGACGTAGTGATGATCGCTGGAGAGCGTGCAGCCGCCGAGCAGGAGCCTCGACATGGCCGCCCTCGCGGCCAGCCGGACCGTCTCGGCGTCCATCTCTGCCCACACCGGATAGAGAGCCCTCAGCCAGTCGAAGAGCTTGCCGCTGGGGGCGTAGCCGCGGCTGGCCCACTGGTACATGTGGTCGTGGCCGTTGACCAGGCCCGGCATCACGACGCAGCCGGGCAGGTCCAGGCGGTCGGCGGCCGCCGGGGGCGTGCCGCTTCCGACGGCCGTGATCAGGCCGTCCCGGCAGTGGACCCAGCCTCCCTCGAGCTCGGTCCCGGTGCCGGTGGCGACCAGAGCCGCCCGCACCAGCAGGCTCACTTCGTCAGCGCCTCGGCCGCTCGCTGCGCCGCCTCGAAGATGCGGACGTAGCCCGTGCAGCGGCAGAGGTTGCCGGAGAGCGCCTCGCGCACCTCCCATTCCGAGGGGCAGGGATTGCGGCGGATCAGGTCGGTGATCGCCACCACGAAGCCCGGCGTGCAGAACCCGCACTGGACGCCGCCCGCGGCGACCATCGCCTCCTGCACGCGACGGCCGACGGGATCCTCGCGGAGCCCCTCCACCGTAACCACCGAGGAGCCGTGGGCCGCGGCCGCCAGCACCAGGCAGGCGCAGACCAGCTCCCCGTCCAGCAGCACGGAGCAGGATCCGCACTCCCCCTGCTCGCAGGCGTTCTTGCTACCGAAGAGACCCAACCGCTCCCGCAGGTAGTAGAGCAGTGACTCCCCTTCCCAGCCCTCGGCCTCCCGCTCGGCTCCGTTCACCGTCAGGCGGATGCGCATGCCCGCTCCAGAGCTCGTCCGGCCATCACGGCGACCACGTGACGCCGGTAGGCCGCGGTGCCCCTGACGTCGTCGATCGGCCTGGTCGCTCCCGCCGCGAGCCGGCCGAACTCCGCCGTGGCTGTCTCGGGCAGACGGAGCGGCAGGGACCAGTCCCTCTCGTCCAGCAGGCCGGCGGCGAAGCGCTCCGCCTCCGGGGCCCGAAGGACCACCGGTCCGACGCTGCCGAGGCCGAGCCCAACCCGCTGGCGGGCGGGATCGACCACCAGTGCGCAGTTGGCGACCGCGATCACCATCGCGTTGCGGGTGCCGGCTTTCAGGAAGGCCTGGGACCTGCCCGCCTGCTGCCATTCGGCCGCGACGACCAGCTCACCGGGACGCAAGCCGGGCTGCTTGGGCCCGCGCATGAAATCCGCCAGTGGGACGCGCCGCTCCTCGTCGAGCGAGCGGACGACGACCATCGCGTCGAGCGCCGCCAAAGCCGCCAGGGTGTCGCCGGCCGGCGAGCAGGTGCCCAGGTTTCCACCGAGCGTGCCCGCGTTGCGGATCTGCGGGGAGCCCACCGAACGGCACACCTGGCGCATGACCACGTCACTCAGGTCGGCCAGCATGCGCGTGTAGGTGGCCCTCGCGCCACACCGGACCGTACTCTCCTGCGAGACATCGCGCAGCTCCTCCAGCCGGTGCAGCGACATCACGCTCTCCGGCCGCAGCCGGCCGAAGTTGATCGCAACCAGCAGGTCGGTGCCCCCTGCCAGTGGGACGGTCTCGGGATTCTCACGCAGCTCTCCCAGCGCCTCCTCCATGCTGACGGGGCAGGAGATCCGCATCAGCTCGCGGCCAGCGGCACGATCTGGAATCTGCCGACGTCGACCAGCCCGCGGTCGGTGATCTTCAGTTCGGGGATGACCGACAGGGCGAGGAAACTCAGCGTCATGAAGGGGGCCTCGCCCGCCACGCCCATGTCGCGCAGTCGCGCCTCGAGCGCCAGCAGGCGGTCGTACACCTCGAGCAGGGGCCGGTCGCTCATGAGGCCGGCGACGGGAAGGGGCAGCTCCTCGACCACCCGCCCGCCGTCTGCCACCGCGATGCCGCCACCCAGGTCGCCGAGGCGGCGGACGCAGGCGGCCATGTCCTCGTCGTCCACGCCCAGGACGACGATGTTGTGGGCGTCGTGGGCGACCGTCGAGGCGTAGGCGCCCCGGCGCAGGCCCAGGTTGGTGGCAAAGGCGATCCCGACGCGGCCGCTCGCGTGGTGACGCTCCACGACTGCGATCTTGACCAGGTCGCGGGCCGGGTCGGCCACGGTCTCGCCGTCCCGGACCGTGGGCTGCACGTGCTCGGCCGTGGTCAGCAGCTGCATCGGAAGGACGCCGATCACCCGCATCGTCCGGCTGAGCGCCGGCACCCGGAACGAAGCGGCGGAGACGGGGGCCGCGTTCATGGTCCCGCGGACCCAGTCGGGCGCTTCCAGCCGCGGATAGCGCGGCTCGGCGCCTCTTTTGAGCACCAGCCGGACGCCGAAGCCGACCAGGTCCTCGAGCACCACCAGGTCGGCCTGGTAGCCGGGCGCTATGCCGCCCAGCCGCCAAAGCCGGTGATAGGTGGCCGGGTTCAGCGTGGCCAGGACCAGCGCGTCCTCCGCGCTGATCCCGCCGGCCACGGCCTTCCGCAGCATCTGGTCGAGATGACCCTCCTCCACCAGGAAGTCCGGCTCCCGATCGTCCGTACAGAAGAGGCAGCGCTCCGGACCGTGGTCTCGCACCAGCGGCAGCAGGTCGGCCAGGTTGCGGGCGATCGATGCCTCCCGCAGCATCACCCACATCCCCAGGCGCCGCTTCTCCAGCGCCTCCTCGTAGGTGGTGGCCTCGTGGTCGGAGCGGATGCCGGCGGCGACGTAGGCGTTGAGGGGGCGTCCTCGGAGTCCGGGGGCGTGTCCGTCGACGTGGTCGGCCCGGGCCAGCTTGGCCAGCTCGGTCGGGTCGCCGGCGACCACGCCTGGGTAGTTCATCATCTCCGCCACTCCCAGGACGCGGGGATGGCTCTGCAGCTCGCCGATCTGGTCCGGCGTGAGGGCCTCCCCCGACGATTCGAAGGGAGAGGCGGGCACACACGAGGGCGCCATCACGTAGACGTCGAGTGGCAGCCGCTCGGTTGCCTCCAGCAGCCAGCGCACTCCCCTGATGCCGAGCACGTTGGCGATCTCGTGGGGATCGGTGACGACCGCAGTGGTCCCGTGCGGCACTATCGCTCGCGCCATCTGGTCCGGCATCAGCTTCGACGACTCCAGGTGCACGTGGCCATCGATGAAGCCCGGCACCACGTAGGCGCCCGAAACGTCGACCTCGCGCTCGCCTTCATAGGCACCAAGACCGACCACGTGCCCGTCCCGGATGGCGACGTCCACGTCGAGCCACTCCCGTGTGAAAACCGAGAACACGTGGCCACCTTTGAGCACCACGTCGGCCGCCTGGTCACCCCTGGCGACCGCCATCCACTTCGCGTCTATGGCGACCAAGGATAGGACACGACTTGGCGGTCACGATCCCGCTCGCCCGGGTCATGGGCGGCGGCTTCGCAGGCAGGAGGGATCCGCGTCCGCTGCTGTAGACTCGCTTCCGACCGCCCGCTGGAGCCGCACGCCATCAGGGCGGACGGCAGGAGCGCGGGAGTAGCTCACCTGGCAGAGCGCGACCTTCCCAAGGTTGAGGTAGCGGGTTCGAGTCCCGTCTCCCGCTCCATTTCCCACCCTCCTCTGCGACCACGACTGGAAGCGGACCCTCGGACTCGACCGGGTACTGCGTCGGTAGCACCAGGAACGGTCCGGGTTAGCGTCCAGGGACGTGGTGTACGAGGGGCGAAGCTCAACCCGGTTTGAAGAGGGATCTACCTCTTGCTGGAGGGGGCGTAACGCCGGAGAGAAGACGACCATCGGTCATCCTTTGGAGATCTC